>JAGOHK010000065.1 GCA_017996175.1 Leptospiraceae bacterium | reverse complement strand
ATCTTTTTGAAAAAAGATGACAATAGAGAGAGCCCGACGGCACTAGGAGTAAAATGGCTAATCACAATTACACGCAAGCTGCCGGAACGCCCAGTGCAAAATAGGGCAATTCTATTTTTTCAACTTATCCAAATCAATTCAGATTCCGATATTGGTTATGTGCACTTTAATAAAATAACGAAATTATATATAGTTCTAACTGCAATCTTTTTAACTTTTCTTTTAATGGCAGAGCTAACGGGGAGTAAACTCATCACTACATTTGGATTTGTGATGACAATGGGAGTGATTCCATTTCCAATTACGTTTATTGTAACCGATATTCTAAATGAATTTTACGGAAAAAAAGGAGTTCGATTTACTACATTCTTAGGAATGGCGATGATACTCCTCGCTTATTTTTTAATTGTAGTAGATTTACAAATTCCGGCTAATAGTATTTCGCCGGTGGATGATATTTCTTTCCAAAAAGTATTTGCTAACTCAGGACTTGTCATCATTGGTTCTATCACAGCTTATTTAATCGGGCAACTCATTGATATACAGGTATTTCACTTTATCCGCACGAAAACAGGCGGCAAACATGTTTGGCTTAGAGCAACGGGCTCTACTGTGATTTCTCAACTGATTGATTCTTACGTAGTAATATTCATCGCATTTGGAAAATATGAACCAAGTACGATTTTGGGTCTCCCCTTTTATTCCTTAATCAATGTACCTACACTCGTAGGAATTTCAACCACGAATTTCGTTTACAAACTATTCATTGCGATTCTTCTCACTCCAGTCATTTACCTAGCACATCATTTGATAGAAAAATATCTTGGTGATGAAATGAAACATCTTCACCACGAATAATCCTTTCGCCCTTACAAGTCTAAATACCAACGATTACCACCGATAGAAAAACGAGAAAAAAGGATACGCATTCTAAAATTAAATGCCAGAAAATTAAAATCTAATTGTAAAAAACAATGCCAAACTTGAAAGTTGAAAGATAATAGGACTAAAGAATGAATGAAGAGTTTGAAATATTTAAGAAATCCTTAGAAGATGCAAGTAATGTAATCCCCCCTCCTCTCAGTGCCGAAAGTATTGAATTGTATTTATCAGAGCTGGATATAAGTTCTACAGTAGGGTTAAAGCCTACCATATTAATCATTGACGATAACTCCGAAATTCGGGAAGCCTTACAAATCACTTTAGGAAAAAAATACAACCTAATCCTTTGCTCAAATGGAGAAGAAGGAATTGAGAAAGTGGACTCTTCGGTTTTCTGTGTAATTTTAGATGTAAAAATGAATGGTAAAAATGGATTTGATACATTTGTTGAAATTAAGAAAAAATTTCTATACCTGCCTATTATTTTTCACTCTGCTTATCAGGATATTAAAAATCCTTATGAAATAATGAATGACTATCGTCCCTTTGGCTATGTCGTCAAGGAAGGGGAAAATAGGGAACTCTTAGATACTCTTGCTGTCGCCGTAGTATACTATTTGCAAATCAATAAAAATATTCTACTCATTAAACAACTCCAAAAAACAAATCAAGAATTAGAAAAATCAAAGAAGAAATACAAAGACTTGGTCGAGAATTCACTCGATATTATTTTTTCTTTAGATGCAGATGGAAATATTATCTCTATCAATAAAGCAATCTCTAATATTTTAAAATATAATGTTAAAAAACTTCCCGGCAAAAAATTTACTGATCTCATTTATAAAACAAACAATGCTAATCAAATTAGTTTAAACGAAAAAGTATTCCAGGAAAATTTTTATAAGTTAATCGAAACGCAGACTCATGTATCATTCAATTGTGATATGGTAACTGACTATGGTGAGCCGATTGAAATGCATTTAAAACTAAAATACATTCCATCTGAAAATAGTTTTGTGATTTTTGGTTCTGCCTTCAATATTGAGGATGATATTTTACTCAGACTCTGTGAATCCGAGAATCAAATTTACAAAATTGGAAATTATTTAACACAAGTAGATATTATATGCAAAAGAGTATCCAACGCATGTGCAAAGTACATTGATAATGATCTAGTAATAGATTTAAAACTTTGCCTAAAAGAATTATTAGTCAATTCTGTAGAACACGGTAACTTAGGAATTACTTTTGAAGAGAAAAGCGAATCACTGTTAAACGACGAATATTTTCAAATGTTAATCAATAGACAAAAAGATCCAAAAAATATTAACAAAAGAATCATTGTTGAATATGTATTGCTTCCTAACAGAGTGGAATTTCGTATAACGGATGCAGGGGATGGATTTGATCATCGCAAGATGATGTCTAAATCAAAAGACGACGCCGATATGTTTCGATTAGGGCATGGTCGGGGTATTTTAATGGCTCGTAGTTTTTTTGATAAAATTGAATTCAATGAAAAAGGAAATTCTGTATTTTTAATTAAAAATTTTCCTTCTAAATAGAATATTCTAAAAATGATAGAGCCCGAAAATCTAGAACACAAAGTCATTCTCTCCCTGCTTAACTATACGAAGGCAGAAGGTAATTTTTTAGAAGAATTCTCTTCTCAAATTATAAAAAAGAAAGAAAACATTTTTTTTTCTTTGGAAGATTTATATTCGCTACAATTTCCGATTTCTAAAGATTTATTCGAAAATTGGATTCAAATCAATAACAAACCTATTTCTTTTCTGACACTCAAAGAAAGTTTTAATATTAAAATCTGTTCGAGTGGTGAATTCGATTCTTTATTTCATAAAGACGAAAATAGATGGTCTGTTTTTTATTCAATATCCAGACCAGGTTTTTCGGAAAATGGCGATTATGCGCTAATTCAAATTACTGCTCATTGTCCAGCCGGTCCACCAAATTACGGTAGTCTTTATTTATTAGAAAAAAATGATTCTATTTGGAATGTAAATTACAGTTATGGAATTTATAATCAATAATAGAATCAATTTTTATGATAAGGAAGTTGTTTGCATATCTTCCGACTCTTCCTTTGATACTATTTTATTACGTGAAACAATATGATTTAAAACCAATTTATAAGGAGTAATTATTTTTTTATCTGTTGGAGGATTGGACTCCAAAGCCTCTAATTTTTTAGAAAGCATCTTTTTAGACGAGACTCCTTACTCCTCCATTCATGATCCATTGGATAAAGCACTGCTTGTTTATCATTTTTTTCCTCACCTGGAATGGGGATGATTTGAAATTCAAATCTTTTAAGAGTAACTCCCAAAACGTCCGAATTTTGCATTCTACATTTTTGAAGTAATAATTGTTTTGTTGGAATTATATTTTCTTTAAAATACAACTCATCCATACTCTCAATAACTTCTCTCCTGCGTGTTTCTATCACCTTCTCTTCCGTTATCTTTCTAAATTTTATAATCCTTGCTTTTTCATAATCTTTTTTTCTAGATCGAATTCTAGACTCAAGTTCCCATTGTTCTGTTTCAATTTTAATTTTAGCAGACGCAAAAAATATATTTCTAAAAAAAGTAAAATAAATGAAAAGCGGATAATACCAAGGGAAATAATCCATATAAGCCTTACTCAAAAGATTTCCATACATCTTGACCGTATTTTCATTAGTGAATAGACTTTGAAGATACTTTTCATTTGCCTCAATTAAAATTTTAACCGCAAGTATTTTCCAAGTCGCCTCAGGCATACTCCTGTTCATATCACTTATACAATTTAAAAATGCAGAAAGTCGTCTAGGCGCAAAAACATAAACTTCCTCTTTGGGTAAATACCAAGACGCACAAGCTAAAGATTTATCACTCCTAAGTTTATCCCAAACTTTTGGATGTGTAGTACTGATAACATCCTGATGGAAAAAATGTAGAATATCTCTCCAATGACTGGATTGCTCTAAAAATTTATCTCTAAATTTTTCTACTTCTTCATTAATAAGAATTTCTTCCTTGCGAATTAAATATGCCAATACATGTTTTTCAAAAAGTAGGACAGTCATTATTGCTAATTCGCCTGGGTAACTCTTTGAATGATAAGGAGAAATAATTCGATGTAGTATATCCGCTCTTTCTTTTTTTAGAGAAGTCATCGGCTCCTGAAAAGACTCAATCGAATAAATTTGTTCTTGCTCATTAATTTCCTCCATTTCTTTTCCTGAAACAGAATAATAAATAGGAGCGATTTCTTTTTTGATAAACTCATCTGCAATCTGGAATTTTTCCAACATCACATTCTCTGCTATTGGAAAATACAACCCAGTCTCCAATTTTACAATTTTATTTCGGGAAATTAATTCATCTTCAATATCTTCGAATATTGTTTCTTTTACTTTTGAATAAATTGGAATGGAATTAATTGATTCTCCAAGTTCTGGAAAAATCCGAATGAAACTATTTGGATAATTTTCTGGCTCGAGCGGAAGACTTTGTTTTAGATTCACTAACAATTCTGCCTTAAACATTTCCGGTTGAAAATTAGGATGAGTTTCTATTTGCAGTAAAATATTTTGAATAGAAATATTTAGTATATTCTTATATATTATTTCAATGCTTTCTGTTCTTTCTAGAGGAACGGCAACAAAGCAGGATTGAATTCTAAATTCTTTCTTATTGATATAACTAAAATAAAATAAATGCGCAATGAGTTTATCCTCCATTAACCGCTTAATCGGATAGATTATATCTGCAGTAGAATCAATCTTCGTTCCTAATGCTTTTTCAGGATCACTGAACAAAGTGCCAGATCTAGAATTCGCAATAGTAGTATTTTTTTGAATCTGTTGGTACAGTGTAAACGCAATCTTATTGTTTAAAGAAGTCGCTACAGAGTCCTTTGGAGTTTTGAGATCTAGGAAAGAATGCATGGGAAAGCCCGATATCATATCATTTTCTAAACTCTAAACTTATTGCAACCATGAATTGTTTTTTCCCTAATAATTACTATTGCTATTTGCAAGTTTTCACCCAGTATAATTTCGTGGAATTCTAAATTTTAATTCCTTTCAAAGATTATTTTCTAGCGCTTATTGGAATTTACATAGGGTGCGGCTTTTCATTATTAGCCAATATAAAGAAATAATAAAAATTTCATTATTCTAATTTCTTTTTTTTAAATTTCTTTTCTCGAATAGCTCTATGTATTTTTTTTCCAGCGCTCGGCATCTCCCATTTCTCTCTTATGCATATAAAAATGACAGGTCTCGCTTCCCGAAGGAATTGTATTTTGAAACATGTCTCATACGGTTGATTAAATTGAAATTTATTCCATTTTTTTCTGGTCTCTCGCTCCAATGCGGAACATTTTTATTATCATGACTTAGTTTTATACCTTTTGATTTTTTCATAGTTGTTTTCCTCAACCGAATTTAAATTTTTAGATTTATCCATTTCGAGAAAGTTCATTGATTTTTTCAATAAGAACATAGACATCTGTCGTTGGATTTTTCTTTATCAATAAATCAGGATCAGAATCTAAAGATTGCTTTTCTAATTTTTTTGCTCTTTCAATTGCATTTTTTTCATTTCCTTTTTGCATTAAGTATTCAAAAATCTTTTCGTCAGCTTTATCATAATCTTTTCCTAAATATTCACTTAGCTTTTTATTTATTTTGTGACGCTCAATATGAGCATTTTGATCAGTGAAATGCAAAAGATACCAGAGTTCAAAACTTTCATTCGATATGATCGGAAGAAGTAAATGGTCTTTAGCCTTTATAATAGCATTTCGAAGAGTATCATGATTGTCCACATCCATTACACAGTAAATTTCTTTGTATTCATAGATGCCTTCTTTCTTTGCTTTTATTCTTTGCTGACGTTTTCTTTCAATCGCAAAGTCGACAACTGAAATTGGAGCCGAATTGGAATCGCCACTTACTTCAACCTCAGTAGATGTTAAGCGAGCAGATTTCACTTTTTCTTTTAAATAATAAACAGAAGATTTACTATCCTCACAAACGATGAGAACAGGTTCTCGAACTTCTCGCGTTCCAGTTTTTCTTTTCTTTAAAAAACTCATTTTACTAGATTCGGTATACCACCATATACTCCTTGTAAATAAGAATTTTCCAAATTAATTCCTTTTTTCACTTTGAAATCGGAAAGCGGAATGAGCTTTGAATTTCCAAGCTCATCTCTCTCTGCAAACCAGATTTGATCTCTGCGAAGTAAATCTTGGTTAAGTAAATTTGTATCATGAGTTGTGAAGATTAATTGTGCATTCTTTTTATTAATTTCTGAGTCATGAATCATTGAAACTAATTGTTGTAATAAATGTGTATGTAAGCTACTATCTAATTCGTCTATCACAATTAAGGCGCCTTTTTGTGTAAGTGAGGACAATAGAGCTAGTGCTAGTAAATATTTTTGAGTCCCTGTCGATTCGTTTTGAAAAAAATCATATTTTTCATTAATAATAGTTCCATCCTTTGCTTTAGATTTATGATAAGTCGCTAGATTATATGATACATTCAAACCATCATTTTTTTTGATTACTTCAAAATGATCTAGCATGAAATCTGCTTTTTTAAGTCCATTCATCATTTCCGCTTTCAGATTATCACCATCATATAAAGCTTTAAACAAATCTTCATATATAGTTTTATTATGCGTGCTTAAAGTATACTCATCTAAAATACTCACTTTCTCAAAAAAGTCAAAGGTTTGCTTAATTAGCGAGATTTCAAATTGTGCTAGTTTATTTAGCAGAAGAGATTTTTCAGGAAGAATTTTTTTCATTTCATTTAAAACCCTTCTATTAGATTTTAATGCCTTACTAAATTCAGACCAATCATATGTCTTTTTTTCTGAATTGTATTTTCGATAATAGTGCACGGTTGGTTTTTGAGTTTTATACTCGATTAGTTTTTCTTCCATTACTCGTTCTTTTTCTAAAGAGAACGAGTATTCAAATTGGACTCCATTTATTAAAAATCCATAAACATATGTCGTAGGCTTCTCTTTGTTCACTTGTTTATTAAGATTTGGGTGATAAGAATAAAAATCTCTAGTAATAAATTCAATACCCAACTCCAAGCATTTAATCAGATTAGTTTTCCCCGAAGCATTTGCTCCGAAGATCGCCGCCGATTTTACAACGGATACTTTCTGTTTCTCGAGATAAACAGTACTCTCAGGCAATTCAGTATAATTACCCGCAACCATCGAAAATTCGACTTCTTCGTCAAAAGAGAGATTATTCGCTGTTTTGAAATATAGGAGCATATCACCAATATCGAAGATTATTTTTCAATAAAAAGCATTTTTTTGGCGAAAATATTAAAAATATATCAAAAAATAACTATAAATTTTACAGTATAATTGAATAAAAAATCATTCCTCTAACTTCAAAATATCTTTTCCTTTGAAATAAAGAGAAGCTTTTGAAATTTATTTCTTTTTTACTTTGCCAACTCGAACTAAATGAAATGAACTTAGATTTTCAGGTCCATTGGAATACCGATCATTCTGATTAAACAGGATAATTCTGTTTCCATCAATATTTTTTTCTCTTAATCCATAAAAAGCCCTACGCCAGATTTCCTTTGATTCAGAAATTTTTTTGCAGTATGATATTTTAGGTTTCTTAATTTTTATCACAACCATACTTAAAAAAATATCATATACAATCCCAGCATTTTCCATTCCCACTGGTCGAGCCAATATTAAAAAATAATATCTTGGCTTATCATTCAGCTCAATGTAATCGAGTATTTTTATTTTTGATGGGTACAAACTAATAAGTCTTGGTTCTAAAATATAAGTCTTATCGCGTAAGTCCTCATAATTTTCTTGCGGATACTGTTCCTTTTGCTCTTGTCTTTGAAGAATTGTGCTATGGTGCAATCTAAAATCTTTATTATCAAAACTAAATGTCATTACTCTTGTAAAACCTTCAAGGTAAGTTGTTCTAAGTGCCATTCCTCTCTCTATATATTCGTCTTCAGTTCTATCATAGAAAACATAATGTTCATGAATATATAATTCATTTCTTCGGAAAATATCTTCAGGATTTGGTTGTATCTCAAAATCGCATTCATAGGCAAAAGAACACTTCTCTATAATATGCCGAATCCTCTTATTTGGTTTTTCCAGAATTTCAGGAAAACTTTTTATTTCTTCTTCGGTATATGAAATAGGAATTCTTTTCTTGATTTTTGCATTTGCCTCTTGTGAAAAATTTTGATTCAAAGATAACAAAATTAAAATTAATGCATAAAAGATTCTATAATTCACTTTTGTTTTCTTTTCCATCTATAGAGTAATTGATTATAAAAAAGTTTATTTTAAAAGTAGCGTTAGCGATCAACTGGATGAATGGGGATAATTCGTATCATCCCTGTTCAGGAAGGCGAGCGCGGCGGCTGTTTTACAGTGTAGGGGTTGAATATATTCAACCCCTACATCGGGAGATCGCCGCAACGCCCATAGTGTTATTTCAATTTCTTAGCAACAGCTTCCATGAATTGGAAGGTATCGAGCTCCTTTTTAGAAGGTGCGGTGCTTAAAGAAATTAAATCTTTTGTCATTTCACCGGCTTCGATTGTGTCGATGACTGCTTTTTCTAACTTGTGGGCAAACGCAGTTACCTCTGGTGTTCCGTCGAGTTCTCCTCGTTTTGCAATCGCACCTGTCCAAGCGAATATTGATGCTACAGAGTTTGTAGAAGTGGTTTCGCCTTTTTGGTATTTGCGGAAGTGGCGGGTAACGGTTCCGTGTGCTGCTTCGTATTCGTATTTTCCTTCTGGAGAAACAAGAACAGATGTCATTAAACCGAGTGAACCAAATCCGGATGCCACCATATCGCTCATAACGTCTCCGTCGTAGTTCATAAGTGCCCAGAGCATTCCACCTTGGTGTTTCATGATTTGTGCCACTGCATCGTCAATTAAGAAGTAACTGTATGTTATCCCCGCAGCTTTAAGCTCAGCGGCTTTTTCAACAGCCATCTCGTCAAAGATTGCACGGAATCTTGCGTGGTATTTTTTAGAAATGGTGTCTTTTGTCGCAAACCATAGATCCATCTTTTCGGATAACGCATAGTTAAAGCAGGATTTTGCAAAACTAATAATGGATTTATCCAAATTGTGCATACCCATTGTTACCCCTGCTCCCTTGTAGTCATGAACAAGAACTCTTTGTTTTTCTGCTCCACCTGCGTCGGTGTAGACTAATTCCACTTTGCCGGGACCAGGAATTAAAAGCTCTACGTTTTTATAAATATCACCATAAGCATGACGACCGATGCTGATTGGTTGTTTCCATGAGCGAACTGCTGCTGGAATATTATTAATGATAATTGGTTTTCTAAATACAGTCCCATCTAGTATAGAACGAATTGTACCGTTAGGCGAAGGCCATTCTTTTTTTAAGCTGTATTCCTTTACTCTATCTGCGTTAGGCGTAATAGTAGCACATTTAACAGCTACTCCATGTTTTAGTGTTGCCTGTGCTGAATCCACAGTCACCTTGTCGTCTGTCTGGTCTCTGTAGGTTACAGAAAGATCATAGTATTCGAGTTCAATGTCCAAAAAAGGATGTATGAAACGATCTTTAATTTCTTTCCAAATTACACGGGTCATTTCATCCCCGTCCATTTCGACTAATGGTGTTTTAACCTTGATTTTACTCATTAAAATTTATCTCCTTAAAATAATTCCAACCTTTGTATTCTGACATGGTATATATTGCAATTTACTAAAAGGAAGGATTTCGTTCAAGAGAATATTTTTTTAATAATGATTATCTATAGGCTTTTGCTCTGGCGGGTCTACCTGCACCAGAGGCTTTTAATAAAACACTTGCTTTAGATTCAGGCGGTAAGAAAATTAGCCCAATCCTATTTTCAACAATTTTGTATTCTCTTTTTAAAAATACTATGCTAAAACCTTTTTTTCCGTATCAAATTCCAAATGAACTAAGACAAGAATTTAGAATCTCACTCTATGAAACCAATTGGACTCGATTTTTTTACTTTTCTATCATTTCCTTTTTCTTAATGATTCTTGTGATTTTAGTTCCAGACCTAAACGCATTTAAAAATGGTTTGGCTGAGATTTATATTGGTTATAAATATTTTCTATGGATTCATATTGGGTTTGTCGTTCAAGCCGTTGTATTTTGGTTTTCCTATTATACTGTAAATTCGCAAATTAAAAATAAAGACACTCGAATTGAAATAGAAAATATTCTAGTTCTTCTGAATATTTTTCTGGTTCTAGTTTTCGTTCTTTCTCTCTCCCTCATTAGCCAAACCATCCACGGAGCAATTGATTCTTATACAGTTGGAATGATGATCGTTGCAAGTGGTTTATTAATTCCATTAAGAACTCTTCTTCTTTTATTTTGTCCCGTCCATTTTGCTTTTATTATCGGAATTTTAGAATTACAAACAGATTCGAAATTAGCCTGGTCACATATCTCGAATGGAAGTGTAATGATCATTTTAGCAATTTTCTTTAACCAGGTTTTTTATATTTCAAAGAAAAAAGATTTCTTAAAAAATAAAACTATCGAAGCACAAACCAGGGAACTAAAAAATCTTACAGACGAACTTAACAAAATTAACGAAGAGCAGGCAAATGATATTAACCGAACTAAGAAACTTTTAGAGCAGACAAGTCTTGTAGCTCGAATCGGCGTTTGGGAATTTGATTTGTGGAAACAAACAGGGTATTGGTCACAAATAGCAAAAGATATTTTTGAAGTTCCGGATAATTTTGAAGCAAATCTACAAAGTCCTTTTTGTTTTTTCAAGGACTCCAGACATTCTTACCATATTGCAAAAATTCTACAAAAAACTATACAGACAGGGACTCTCCTAAATGAAGAAGCAGAAATAGTCACGGAAAAAGCAAATTCTATCTGGATAAAGTTTACTGCTTACAGCGAGTTTGAAAATTCTATTTGTAAACGTATATATGGAACCTTTCAAGATATTACAGAAAAAAAAATAGCAGAAAGAGATTTGATTCATGCAAAGAACCAAGCAGAAGCGGCTAATCGTGTGAAATCTGAATTCATAGCAAGTATTAGCCATGAAATTAGAACCCCGCTCAATAGTGTAATAGGATTTACTGATTTATTAATGAATACTGAATTAAATGATTGTCAGTTTCACTATGCAAAAACTGCCAATTATTCAGCCCAAATTCTTATTGAACTAGTCAATGATGTATTAGATTTCTCTAAAATAGAATCTGGAAAAATTAAATTAAATTCAGAAAGGATGAATATCTATGAATTAGTAGAACAATCAGTTGAAGTAATTCGTTACAAAGCAAAGGAAAAAGGTATAAATATAGAATTGGATATTGATAAAAATATTCCTCAATTCATACAATCCGATCCTATTCGGCTCAGGCAAATCATGCTTAACCTCCTTAGTAATGCAATTAAGTTTACCCACCACGGAAAAATAGAAGTTAAAATAATACTAATCAGTTGGTTATATCCTTCCAGAGAAATTATTTCGGATGCGAATATATGTATTTCTGTAGCGGATACAGGTATCGGAATATCTCAGGAAGATCAAGAAAGAATCTTTGAAGCATTCTCTCAAGTAGATACTTCAAGCAACAGGTTAAATGGAGGCACGGGTCTTGGTTTAACGATTACAAATAAACTTTTAGCTTTAATGGGAACTAAATTGGAACTAGAATCCAAAATTGGAAAAGGTAGTAATTTTCACTTTACTCTCAAAGTAAAAACTGATATCAACCAATAAACTAAACCTCTACTGAGACTTTTCACGAGGGTTACGTTTTTATGCAATCTGGATTAGTTTTTTAAAAAAATAGTAGAACTTAAAATTAAAGAAGGATATATTTACATTCGTTCTGTCATGAAAAAATATTTGTCTGAAAATAATAACTGGGTAATTCCAAAAGATCTAGAACCAGATTTTAATCGTTTCCTCTTTGAAACAAACTGGATTCGATCATTCTATTCTTCTATTGTATTGTTCATCGCAATGGTAATGGTAATTTTAATTCCCGACTTAGACGCTTATAAAAAGGGGCTATTTCAAATATACCCCTCCTACAAATACTTCCTTTACATCCATCTCGGACTTTTACTTGAGTGCATTTGTTTTTGGATATTTTATTTTGTATTTAATAAAAAGATTCAATCAGAACAGTTTAATCCTGCAAGGCTAAATCTATTTCTAATTTTAAATTTATTTTTAATTCAAGTATTCACTCTTGGGATAGTTTTTGTTAGCCAAGGAATTTATGGTGGAATTGAAGCATACATTATTGGAGTAATGATAATAGCCGGTGGGGTGTTACTTAGATTTTCTACAGCTCTTCTTTTATTTGGGACTTTGCATATTGGTTTTATTTTTGGGATCTTAGAATTTCAATCGGATTCCAAATTACTAACTTCTCATATTTTATATGGAAGTATTATAAGTTTTATCGCAATACTATTTAATCAATTTTTTTTCTTTTCTCAAAAAAAGAATTATCTAAATACTGTCGAACGAAAACGATCAGAAGAGAAATTAATTCAAGCAAAAGAAATGTTAGAACAAACTAACCAGATTGCTCGAATTGGTGGATGGGATTTTGACATACCCACAGAAAAAGTATATTGGTCAAATGCTACAAAACAAATTTATGAAGTACCACTAGACTTTGAACCAAGAGCAGAGACACCATTTACTTTTTTTAAAGAGGTGAAAAGCCAATACGAATTAGCAGAAGCAGTCAATTCGGCAATAAAATCAGGTGTTCCCTGGGACGAAGAATTTGAAATTATAACTGCAAAAGGCAGGGAACTCTGGGTTCGAAGTATTGGGCTTGTAGACAAGGAAAATGGGATAACCAAAAGACTTTATGGCACTTTCCAGGATATTACCGAAAGAAAATTAGCAGAAAAGGAAATAATCAAAGCAAAGAATCAGGCAGAAGCGGCTAATCTTGCTAAGTCGGAGTTTATTGCCAATATGAGTCATGAAATTCGAACTCCATTAAATGGGGTAATTGGATTCACAGACTTACTTTTAAAAACGAAATTAGATGCAAATCAATTACTGTATTTAAAAACAGTATTTCAATCTGCAAATTTTCTTTTAGATTTAATTAACGATATATTAGATTTTTCTAAAATAGAAGCTGGGAAATTTTCACTAAATATCGAAAAGGTTGATTTATTTCTACTGGCGGAACAAGCGGTCGATGTGATAAAATACAAAGCGAAGGAAAAAAAAATTCGCCTCCTGTTAAATGTAACGCAAAATGTGCCCCGTTTCATTCTGACCGACCCTATTCGTCTGAAGCAAATCATACTTAACCTCTTAGGCAATGCATTAAAATTTACAGAAAAAGGGGAAATTGAAATTAAGATAGAAACAAAAAATTTCAAGCGGATAAATTCCGAAATAGAATTAGTTTTCTCAGTAAGGGATACTGGAATTGGAATTTCAAAAGAAAATTTGAATATAATCTTTGAAGCGTTTTCTCAAGCGGATAATTCAACTAGCCGCAAATACGGAGGGACGGGTCTTGGATTAACAATATCTAATAAATTACTGGCTCTCATGGGATCAAAATTAGAATTAGAAAGTGAACTTGGAAAAGGGAGTAATTTCTTTTTTACAATTAAAACAAAAATAGAATCCAGTTATTCGATTAAAACCAAAACCCAAGAAAAAGAGGCAAGAGTAGAAATTGATATTACTAATCCTTTTAAATTTTTAATCGTAGATGATGATATAATTAATATGTCCTTAGCCAAAACTATTGTGAAAAGTATTCTTCCGAATTCGCAAATTACGGAAGCAGAAAATGGAATGGAAGCATTGGAAGAATATAAAAAAGATATTCCTGATCTAATACTAATGGACATTCAGATGCCTGAAATGAACGGATATGAAGCTACCATAGCAATTAGGAAAATGGAAACAAGTATAAGGACTCCTATAATCGCGATTACCGCCGGAACAAAACCAGGAGACAAAGAAAAATGTTTTACGGCTGGTGTAGATGATTATCTTACAAAACCAATCGTAAAATATACTCTTGAAGAAGTAATAAAGAAGTGGCTAATTAAGTGAATCCGCAATGAGGTTGAGTGAAGGAGCGAAGACACTTTCGTTCCTACACTCAATCAAAAAATTTTATTCTGTAACTCTAGACTTACATCCCATTTTATCCAAAAATATCGTCATCGGACAAAACCCAGTTAAAGACAAAATCATTTGATTAAGCCCAACAAGTCCAGTTAAAATAAACCAATAAGGACTAACTAAGATTCCAAGAGTAAGACTCCCTAAAGTAAAAATTCCAGCAATTAGAGGAATTGTTCTCTCCATATACCATTTATCCGTTTTAGCTAAAAACATTTTAATATCCTTTTATTAAATTATACCAAACGCCAAAAGAAAATACCCATTCTTTTTTAAAAGAGCCTTATTTTTGGGGAAAGATATATAATATACCATACAAGGTATTGTATATCAGAATGTCAAGGACAATACTATACGGGGTATATTATTTAAAATTTTTAATAAAATAACTTGACCAAATATTATACTATACCCCCCATGGTATATATGGAGAATCAAAAAAGATGATAGTAAAAACAAAACATAGAACAACAGACCAAAAAAACAAAAAAAACCAAGTAAAAACCTTATCGAAAATCATATTTCTTCTTTTGGCATTACAGTTTTTACTAGGAGGTTCCATTTTTGCAGAAGACACACAAACTTTTGAATTCGGAAAAATCTGGGATAAAATAAAAGAAAACTCTCACTCTCAAAAAGCATTATCCCTAGAAGCAAGATCCGCAAAACTTGCACAAAACAAAGCTTCTAAACATTGGCTTCCAAGAGTTTATGCTGACGCAAGGAATTTTACCACAAACGATCCTGCGCTAAATTTCTTTTCTACTTTAGGACAAAGATCAGCGACTAACGCAGATTTTTCTACCAAGAGTATGAGAACCCAACCAAGCAATTTTATAGATACAAATAACAATCTATACACATCTCCCAATTACAACACTTTGAACTTATTTGCACCGGATACTCTTAATTATCCAGGAACCAACACCTACCAGAGAGGAACGCTCGGTGTAGACTTTGCAATCTACGAAGGTGGTTCAAAGGCTGCCGCATCTAAAGCCTACGAAAAACAAGCAGAGGGAAAACAACTCGAAAATCGTTTTGTTACTCTGAGCGAATACGCAAACTTTGCCGCTATGTATGGAACCCTACTCGCATTAAAAGAACAACAAGAAAAAATCAATTCTCTAGATAAAACAGTCACTTCCATTTTAAGTCGCTATCAATTAGGAAACCGTGCCAATCCAGTTGGTTATTCGGGTGGAATTGCACTAAAAACTGTCAAAAATAGAATTGAGGGGATAAAGGAAGAAACCGCCGCCAGAATTGAATCCATAAAAAGAACGATTGAAGTATCCTCTGGTGATCTCCCTGAAAATTGGAATTTAAAATTGCAAAGCACAAACTCTTTCGCGGACGAACACTTAAAAGTATCCGCTCCAGATAAATCCTATATGGTAAAGGCAATGAAAGCTTACAGCGAAGGTGCAACCGAACAAGCAGAAGCAGAAAAAGCTAGAATTCTTCCCAAAGTTGGTCTCTACGGGGAATCCTACGTTTACCGCGGTGACAGATCTACTGCTACTTCGTTTAACGGTGGATTCTATGTGCAGATGAATCTATATTCTCCAGGAGATTTAGACGCAATCGAACAGGCAAAACTAAATAGTAAAGCCGCAAAAGAAAGAACCGAAGAAGCAATCAAACAAGAGGAGTCAAAAACCAAGTCCCTTGTTGAAATGGAAAAAGCATTGAAAAGAAATTTAGAATTAGTTCAGGAAAGTAGCAAACTGATGGAGGAGCAAATCAGTGTTACTCAACAACTATTTTCGAGTGGTGCGATTAACGCATTGCAACTAGCAGAGGTTTATTCTAGAAAAGCTGATCTTGTGCTTGCCAAGTCTACGATTGAATCGGAATTTTTAAAAGCGAGAGCAGGCTTATTAACATTAACTGACACTACAATAGAAGGAAATAAATATGAGTAAATTTGAAAAAGGATTTGCGGGTAATCTCGCAGAAAAGTTTGTAAATTCGCGGCTAACACCCGTTATCGCGATTGTAAGTATTTTTCTTGGAATTTTTTCGGTATTCCTTACTCCAAAAGAAGAAGAGCCGCAGATTTCTGTTCCGATGATTGATATTCGAATTCCTGCTCCCGGCTTTGAAGCCCGCGAAGTAGAAAGAAAAGTAACTGAGCCAATTGAGCGCGCAGTATGGGGACTCGATGGGGTTGAATACGTATACTCCGCAAGTCAGGCTCATGGAAGTCTTGTGACTGTTCGTTTCAAAGTGGGTGAGCCAACTGAGCCTTCTCTTGTAAAAGTCCACCATAAGCTAATGGAGATTAGACAAGACCTCCCGTCTAACGTTCTTCCACCCAAGGTGACTTCGTTTACTATTGACGATGTCCCTTTTTTGACTCTGAGTTTTAGCTCTACTACTCGTGACGATTATGATCTTCGAAAGAAAATTGCACCGCTTGCACGAGAACTTTCGAGTACCCCTGATTTGTCTCGTGTAGAGTTACTAGGTGGAAGAAAAGATACAGTTCGAGTTATCGTAGATCCAAACAAAGCATCCAATTTCGGAGTTTCTATTTCCGATGTCGCGATGAGTTTAAAAATGAGTGATGCTTATTTTCCAATGGGAAAAACTTTCTCAAGTGAAAAAGAATTCCAAGTGGAAGTGGGCGGAAGAGTTTCTTCCAAAGAAGAAGTGGGAAACTTAGCCATCGGACAACGTGGCGGAGTGATTGTAAAACTAAAAGATATTGCAAAAATTGAACTTGGGGCAGAAGAAAGAAGCAGATTATCCGTATTATACGACAAGGAATTAGGAAGTGAAGTCCGAAATGCGGTTTCTATTGTATTTGCCAAACGTAAAGGAACTAACGTTGTTGTTCTCTCTAAAGACTTACTAGAGAGAGCTGAACTTTTCTCAAAAGAACTTCCCTCAGATGTAAAAATGTCCATTGTGCGAAACTACGGAACAACGGCAGAAGAAAAATCCTTTGAGTTAATTGAACATTTACTCATCGCTACTTTCTCTGTTACTCTTCTCATTGCCGTAGTAATGGGAATTCGCGCTGCCATTGTGGTTTCTATCGCGATTCCGGTTACTCTTGCTTTAACCCTAGCCATTTATTACTTCATGGGATATACCCTAAACCGCGTAACATTATTTGCCCTCATCTTTTCGATTGGGATTTTGGTTGATGATGCTATAGTCGTGGTAGAAAACGTAGAGCGGCATCTCCATCTTAACCCCGAACTTGGAATCCTGAAAGCAACCATTAACGCGGTGTCAGAGGTAGGAAATCCAACAATACTTGCCACCTTCACTGTAATCGGTGCAATTCTCCCGATGGCGTTTGTGCGGGGACTCATGGGTCCTTATATGAAACCAATTCCTGTTGGGGCAAGTCTTGCAATGATTCTATCTCTCTTTGTGGCTTTCATTGTTACCCCCTGGGCATCTGTTCGGCTTCTAAAAGAATCTCATGGTGATTCCCCGAAAGAAGAAAATGATCCAATGGACAAATCAAAAGTAAGTTTTCTAGATAGACTTTATATTTCCTTTGCCGAAATGTTACTTGGAACTAAAAAATCTGCTTTTGTATTCGGGATAATCAGTGTTATCCTATTACTTCTATCTTTTAGTTTTATCTACTTCAAAGCAGTAAAAGTAAAAATGCTTCCTTTTGATAACAAAAATGAATTTCAGGTTATCATTGATTATCCTCCTGACACTCCATTAGAAAAAACTGTGGCTATGTCTAAAGAACTATCAGACAGACTTTTACAAGAGCCAGAAGTCAAAAAAATTCAAATCTATGGTGGGGAAAGTGCTCCCTTCTCTTTTTCTGGAATGGTAAAACATACTTTTCTTCGAAACGAAGAATACATGAATGATTTACAAATTCTACTATCGGATAAAGGCAAACGAAAAGAATCTAGCCACAAAATCATCGAAAAACTTCGTCCGATCATTGCTGAATTTGGAAAAGAAAAAAATGCAGTTACCAAGGTATTAGAAATTCCACCTGGACCTCCGGTGATGTCTACAATGGTTGCAGAAGTTTATGGTCCGACAGAAAACGATAGGCGCAAAGTTGCAAAAGAAATTTTAGAAATATTTGCTAGCGAAAAATCCGTAGTGGACTTAGATTATTCTTGGAGAGAAGGAAAAAAAAGAAAGATCTACGAATACGATCAAAACAGAGGTGGAGTCCTAGGAGCAAGATCGATGCAAGTTGTGGGACTGGGTAGTTTGATTTTTAGAGAATCTCCCCTAGTCTCTCTTGCGGAATCCAACTCTCCTGAAGAAATTCAAGTTTCTCTTTCAATGGATCAAAAAGTTCGCTCTGGGAAATCTCCTTTCCAAGGAAGTAAAATTCTTTCCTTTGAATCAGGCGTTACTCCAGTGGAATCTCTTTTAAAGGAACCGAAGTATGTTAGCAGTGAAGTACTCCATCGAAAGAATCTAAAGCCAGTCTCTTATGTATTAAGCGAATTATCCGGTGCCGAGGAAGCTCCTGTATACGGAATGTTAAAACTTGCGCCTAAGATCAATTACCCGACGCAAACCGCAGATGTTCCTTGGAACACAAAATCTCCGGTTATCAAATGGGATGGGGAATGGTTTATCACTTACGAAGTTTTCCGTGATTTAGGCGGGGCGTTCGCAGTTGTGATGCTTTTAATCTATATTCTAGTTCTAGGTTGGTTTAAGAGTTATACAGTTCCATTAATCATCATGGCGCCAATTCCAATTAGCCTCATCGGGATTCTTCCAGGACATGCCATACTCGGAGCCTATTTCACTGCGACTTCCATGATTGGATTTATCGCAGGTGCGGGGATAATCGTTCGTAACTCTATTATCTTAGTAGACTTCATTGAAGAGCAGTTGAAGGGCGGAATGGAATTAAAAGAAGCTGTCATCAGTGCCGGTGTGATTCGTTTTCGTCCAATGTTATTAACCGCGGCAGCCGTTGTGGTTGGAAGTTTTGTGATGTTATTTGATCCGATCTTTGAGGGACTTGCGATTAGTCTTATGTTTGGTGAGATTGCGGCTACCGTTTTAAGTCGATTCGCAGTTCCCGTTCTCTACTATTGGTTTGTTGGTAAAAGCAGAGTCGAGTTTTTGAAGGAAGCGTAACACACCAGTATATATTGGATTCACTGAATTATTGCGGAGGTTACTTTTAAATATACCTAAACTGTTCTATCCTAGTCAACGGAAAGAAAAGTTTAGGTATATTTCTCCTCCAGAAATATGCCCGATAGCAAAAGTAATAATAGTAGTGAAGGAGAACATAATTCGCATATCGCATATTTTCTTCTGTATTTAGAGTTCAATTTAAGATAGCAAAAAAATCAAAAATACAAACTAACTTTTATCATAGTATTCAAAATTAAACCTGAATTAAAATTTCTTGACTTTCCTTTTTAGAAAAATCTATCATAGGAAAACGTATAATTTAGCAAAATTCTAATGCAGAATCGTTACACTAAAGAAAATAAGGAAAAGAAAAAGCTTCCATGGATAGTATTTTTCATTAGCCTGTCTATAACTTTTGCTTTTAGTTATTTTTTAAAGGTTAATATCCAATTATCCGCCAAAAAAGAATTTGAGTCTACTTGCAATCAACTAAAATTAAAAATTTTATCAAGACTACAAGCACATGCACAAATCCTAAGAAGTGGTACTGCCTTTATTCGAGCTTCGAATTCCATCTCTAGAAAAAAATGGAAAGAGTATATTCAAGACTCGCGGGCTATTCAAAGTTTGCCTGGAATCCAGGGAATTGGTTTTTCCGAAATCATTCCTAAAAATGAAATAACTTCTCATATTCAGTCCGTTAGAAAGGAAGGTTACCCGGATTATAATATAAGACCGACAACAGATCGAGAAATCTATACATCTATCGTCTTCCTAGAACCATTTGAAGGTAGAAACTTGAGAGCATTTGGATACGATATGTTTTCAGAACCAATTCGTAGAAAAGCAATGGAGCAAGCACGGGATAATGATATAGTATCCTTATCAGGCAAAGTTATTTTAGTACAAGAAACAGAAAAAGATATTCAAGCGGGTACTCTAATGTATGCCCCATATTATGAACGAGGAATGCCAATAAATACTATAGAACAAAGAAGAGCGGCTATTCGTGGTTGGGTTTATAGTCCTTACCGCATGAATGATTTAATGAAGGGAATTTTGAGTGGTGATAATTCCGAGAATACAAATAATATTCACTTACAAATCTTTGATGAAAATAGTTTATCAGAGGATCTATTATTATTTGATAGTAATAAAAAAAGAAATTTCCGTTCTATAGATTCATTTAATTTGTTAACAGAAATAGTTCCTATTTATTATAACCAAAAACTCTGGACGTTGGTATTTACAAGGCAAAGTATTAGTGGAACAGGATTAAGTCAATTCATCACAGTCTTTATTTCAGGAACTGTTATTAGCATTTTACTTTTTCTTCTTTCCTCATCCCTTCTAAATACAAATATAAAAGCTACAATGCTTGCGCATTCAATGACTAGAGCTCTTGAGAAAAGCAAACAAAAATTAATAATTAGAACAGAACAAGCAGAATCCGCTAATTCAGCCAAGTCAGAGTTTGTGGCAAATATGAGCCATGAAATAAGGACACCTTTAAACGCAGTAATTGGTTTTACCGATTTATTAATGAAAACAGAAATGAATGATTATCAAAAGCTGTATATGAAAACCATTTCCCAATCAGCAAATTCATTACTTGAGGTAATCAATGATATTTTAGATTTTTCTAAAATTGAAGCCGGCAAATTAGAATTAAACCCAGAAGAAGTGGACATTGTTGAAATTTCTAAACAAGTTATAGAAATGATACAATTTAGGGCGGAGGAGAAGAAAATAAAAATTCTTTTTAATTATTCTCCGTCAATTCCGAAACATTTAATTCTAGATCGACTCCGATTGCGGCAAATACTAATTAACCTTTTATCAAACGCTGTAAAGTTTACGCAAGCTGGAGAGGTAGAATTAAAATTAGAGCTAATTGAGAGTAATTCCGAAAAGGTAAAAATTCTATTTTCCGTTAGAGATACCGGAATAGGTATTGCATCCAAAAATCATAACAAGATTTTTGAGGCATTTTCCCAGGAAGACGGATCTACAACTCGCAAATATGGCGGATCTGGTTTAGGTTTAAGCATTTGTATAAGGCTACTACATCTTATGCGCTCAAATTTAGAATTCGAAAGTAATCCCGGTTATGGAAGTAAATTTTATTTTACTTTAGAACTTGAACAAGTAGATTCAAAGAGCCAAATTCAAGAGGAACCAGATCTGAAAGAAAATACTGCGCAGAAAGAAACAAGTTTAGCAAACGATGACCGGAAATTCAAAATTCTAGTCGTGGACGATGACAGTATAAACCTTTTTTTAGCCAAAACGATTTTAAATTCTATACTAAAAAATCCGTCCATTATTGAAGCTATAAATGGGAAAGAGGCGATCGAACTTTTCCAAAAACAAAGTCCTGATCTAATCCTGATGGATATTCAAATGCCAGAAATGGACGGGCATGAAGCAACTATAAAAATTAGAAACCTTGAGGTTGAAAAGAGAATTCCTATCATTGCCCTAACAGCAGGAACCAGACAAGGCGACAAAGAAAAATGCCTAGAAATAGGTATGGATGACTATATATCAAAGCCAATTGTAAGAAGTACAATTGAAAATGTAATCCAGAAATGGCTATTAAACTAATTTTTTTAAAAAAAGTTTAACGTCTTTTTCGAAAACTCACCGAAAATACTATTAGCTCGAAAAATTTTTATTTTTTATAAAAATTTTTTAAATTCAAAATACCTTAATTTAACATGAAATTTACCATAAAAAAGTAATTTTCCCCAAAAATACATCATTTCCCACAAATTAATTGTAAGTAAAGTTTCTCCGATACATTATTTACAAAAATAAATAAAATCAGACACAAAATTCACACAAAGAAAACAAATTACTGTGGGCAAGGATGCTTACAGTGCTTGTGATCAGTTTCAAGGAGGAAACTTATGATCATCAACCACAATTTATCAGCGATTAACTCGCACAGGGTTTTGAAATTTCAAAACGACGAAGTTTCAAAGAATATGGGAGTACTCTCTTCCGGCATGAGAATCAACAGAGCTGCTGACGATGCATCTGGTCTTGCTGTTTCTGAAAAAATGAGAAGCCAGGTATCTGGTCTCAGACAAGCAGAACGTAATACCGAAGACGGTATCTCTATGATTCAAACAACTGAAGGTTATCTGACAGAAACAAACGACATTCTACAAAGAATTCGTGTTCTAGCGATCCAAGCTTCTAACGGTATCTACACACCTCAAGACAGACAAATGATACAAGTAGAAGTTTCTCAACTCGTTGATGAAATCGATAGAATTGCTTCTCAAGCAGAATTCAATAAAATGAATCTCTTACAAGGTGACTTTGCACGTGGTTCTAGAGTTGCTTCTATGTGGTATCACATGGGCGCAAATATGCACCAAAGAGAAAGAGTATACGTTGCAACTATGACTGTTAGAGCTCTTGAATTAAAGAGACCTGATGGAACAATGTTATCTCTCTCTACAGCTGACTTAGCTAATGATGCTATTGGAACTATTGACGACGCACTTTACAAAGTGAACAAGCAAAGAGCAAATTTAGGTGCTTACCAAAACAGATTGGAACATGCATCTAAAGGGCTAATGGTAGCTTATGAAAATATCCAGGCTTCTGAATCAAGGATTAGAGACGCAGACATGGCTGAAGAGTCTGTAGCGTTCACTAAAAACCAGATCCTAACACAGTCCGGAACAGCTATGATGGCTCAGGCTAACGTAAGACCTCAGTCCGTGTTACAACTTCTTAGATAAGATAAAAATTATCTAAACCCATACTAGAGCAGGTTTCTTAGAAATAAGAGCCTGCTCTTTTTGTTTTAAGGAGGGGAGTTTTAGAAAATAGGTACTGGCCAGTCAATGAGCATTTTGTGCTCACGAATATCTGAGCAAATTAAAGTTCCAACTGCAATACCACCTGTCGAGCCGGCTGAAGCATTCGCTATAAGTACCCATTCTGCGCACTTATCAACGTCTTCTTTGTCATAAAACTTATCGTTCTTTAGACCTTTTGTATTCGCTGTAGCTATAGCTGTCGCAACTGCACTTGAATTTCCAGATGCTCCTGCACCAGCCAAAGCATACGTTAAGATTAGATTTTTTGCTTCAGAGCCTTTTACTGTAGGCGTGGAAATGTTTAGTCCAAGGCTGTCTATTAATGCGCAATTCGATACAAACAGTAAAACTGCTAGAGAGAAAATTATTTTTTTCATAATTTTTGTCCTTTTTTTACTCTCATCGCCTTTTTTTACAAATTTCTAGATGAGAGATTTTTTGATTTACTAACTACTTGTCTAATAAGGACTATATGGACAATTACTTTTTTGCAATATTCTAACAGGTTCTACAAATTCCATTGATACTATGAGACAAATCCATTGCAGATATCTCAATAATAACAATCTCCTTTAAATAGAATAAAAACTTTTTTTACAAAAGGGGAATAGGCCAGTCAATGAATGTTTTTTGCTCTTCAATCGGTCCGCAAACAATACTCCCTATCGCAACACCTAGAACCGATGCACCAGCGCTTCCTGCATTGGCTCCTAGAACTCTTTCAGCACAATCATCTACATCTTTTTGATTATAGAATTTATTATCTTTTATTCCCTTAGTATTATAAGTAGCTTGCGCAGTCGCAAAAGTTCCACCTGAACCTGACAAAGCAGCTCCAATAAGTGCGCTAGTCAGAATTTGATTCTTAGCTTCTGATCCTTTTATGGTAGGTTTGATAAAATTTAGCCCAAGAGTGTTCATTAAAACGCAATTCGATACAAGAAATAATACTACTAAAGAGAGAATTATTTTTTTCATAATTTTTGTCCTTTTTTCTCTCATTACTTTGTTTTACAAATTTCTAAACGAGAGATTTTTTTATTTTACTAACTACTTGCATTACAAGGAGTATACAGACAATTACTTTTTTACAGTATCTTATATGCCACTTTTCCTAAATAAGTTCCAATTTTTATGAAATTGGATATACTCAGATTAGATTGGTTTTCGGATTTTTAATCCTGTAAATCTTGTTAATCCTGTCTAAAAAAATTTTCTTTACTGAAAGCCAATCTGGCTTGAGTATATTCCAAATTACCAAAAAAAAATTCTGGTAGAAAATCGGAATTTACTTTTAGGAACTGATATAGGGTATTTAAATTATACCCAATGATTAAAAAAAATATTCTAAATTCAGTTTCTTTTAAGCTCCATAGAATTTTCTATCTAGTTTTTATCTTACTCAACCTGCCAATCCATTCGGAAGTTCAAAAACGCCCAAGGACCTTGAAAGTTTTAGTTGCCGGGGATGTAATGTTCAACTGGGGACTTCGAGAAACCAGACAAAAGAGAGGGGAATTTTCACCAGTCGAAGGTTTAATTCCTCTTTTTCAAGAAGCTGACCTTCGGATGGTGAACCTAGAAACCCCAGTAGCAAATTCCCAGGAAGAAATGGACGATAGTAAATCTTATGTATTCAACGCCAAACCAGAAGACCTAAGTCTCTTAAAAAAAATCAATATAGACTTAGTTTTTCTCGGAAATAATCACTCCATGGATTACGGAAAAAAAGGTTTGGAAGACACTATGGCAAATTTAAAAAAAGAAAATATCCTTTTTGCTGGAATGGGAAAAAATCTAAAAGCAGCATTCGACCCTACTCCAATTTCGATTCGAGACAAACCTTTAAATATTATTTCAGTCAGTAATATAGGCGAATCACGATTATTCGCTACTGATACAAAACCCGGAATTGCTCCTTTACAAATCAGTCGTTTAAAAAAAATAATCAGCGAAAAAGACTCTCAAAATAAAATCAATCTACTTTCCGTTCACTGGGGAGTTGAATACAACCCGGAGCCAACAAAGGAACAAAAAAAACAAGCTCGCGAATTAATAGAAGCAGGATTTGCTGCGGTTATTGGTCATCATCCGCATATCCCACAAGGAGTCGAAAAGTATAAAAATGGGATTATCATTTATTCCCTCGGAAACTTTATATTTGGAAGTCGCAATCAATATTTGAATCATAATATTGCAGTGATGCTTCACTTCGAAAACCAAGAATTAATTTTTTGTGAAATCATTCCCATTTTTGGAAAATTCCAAAATGCAGAACATTTAGTAAGAACCCTACCCTACCAGGAAGCAGAAGATTTTTTACATGAATATTCGATTCTTTCTGAAAACTTAAATACTAAGATTGAAATCAAAAATGGTAGAGGTTATATCTATTTTAAAAAAAGAAAATGATAATTTTAAAATCATCTTAGTATTTCCGAGCGATTCTTTAATAACTCAAGATAATGTAAAATTTTGGATTCTGTCTTTTTATCATGTAAAAACTTCATTCCATATCCGTTTGGCTTATCATACATTTTTCCTTTGTTAATCCAACTTACTTCAGCTAAGACGGAAATAGAAAGATTTTCTGGATAAAGAATTAAGGTACACACTTCGCGTTCCTCTAAATGATCCAGAGGTGCTTCAATAAAAACTCCCTTTTCAGAAAGATTAATCGCTTGGGCTCGAATAAATTTAGTCTCTGTTTTCATATCCACATCAAATCGAACACTGTACCTTGGCGTATAATGGTTTCGAACAAATTCAGAAATAATATGCTGGTCTTTTTCAGTTTCAGCTTTATAGTAAATCCATAACCCAAGCCTACTCCCATTCAATTTATCAATCGCAACTAACTTTCCTTCTAAATCAAATTTTCCATTACTAAATAAATCTAGATTCATAAATAGGAGTAAATGCGAGTTTGTCTCTGGTAAAAATTCTAAATCCTCTTCATAGACTTTTAAATAAATATATTCTCTCGAAATCATATTCGTTTCGAGATGATAGATTTTTCCTACAATATTCAAACTAATAGGAAGCCTTACAGAAATCGCACTCGCTACAAAAAAATATTTAAAGTATTTTACTTTCAGACTTTCCATTAAATGCCAGTTCATATTCTACAGATGGAAGTTTCTTAGTAAACATACAAATTACAAGTACAATATATGGAAGCTTTTGATAATTATATACCAATTGCCAAAAGTAAATTCCGATTTAATACTTGATAACCTACTTTCGCTAGAGCTGGCAATTGGAAATACCGCTTTTGTGAAAAATAGTTGGACTTATTTATGAGAAGTGGTATATAAAGTTAGCATGGCTTGAGCCAATCCTCACTATCGTTCGAATAGGTGGTATTCTTTTAGAGCTCTCTTAATTTGACAGCATTGGGGCGATGATTACTTGTGAAAATCAATAGCCTGCACTCTCATTTTAAACAACTTCCCCTAACCACACCCTATCCTCCTTGGTTAATCGACGAAAAGCAAAACCAACTCCGTTAGAATCAATTCGCACAACTCCCGCAGGAAACTTTTGTTTATCCGATCCATTTTTTATTTCTACTGTTACCTCTGAATTTAATTCTAAATTAGGATTATCCCAGTCTACATAAAAACCAGCCTCTGAAAAATCGCGTGTAGTTTTAGATATATTATCAATCAAAAGATTCTTTTGGATTGGTTTGCGTTTTTCTCCTCTCCAACCTCTAGGATATAACTTAAAATAGGGGGAAGAAATATCTTTTCGTAAAAAATAAGCAATCAAAAAGCTAACAACGATTACCTCTAAGATTGAAATATAGTTAAATAGAACAGGGTTTTTAATAGCTCCGTAAAAGTTAAAACCAATAAGTAAAATTGCATAAATAAGAAAGCTATACCAAGCCCATTTTTGAATTCGTATTAATCCTATGCCTATAATAACCGGAAAGAAAATAAGTATAAATTGTACAATACTAATATTTTTGGATAAAAAATCTAAAGAAAAATTTTTATAATAAAAAGCTATACCAAAAAGATTCACAATCGGGTAAAAAATTAAAAACACTCCTGCCGACAAAATTGTTTTAGGAACCTGCATTCTTTTTCGTTTATCTATTGAGAAAATTTTTTCCATAGTCAAAGTCATAATAGTTTACCATCCTTAATCTCTTTTTTATAATTCAAAAAAATAAATAAAACAAATAGGGTTAGCCCTAATATAAATAGAAACAGTAAAAACAATAGAATCAAAATTAGTAGCAGAATTAAGTTTGTTGATACGAAAAACTTTTCTTTTGTCTCCAATTCTGGCTCTACAGAGATGGTATTCTTTACAGTTACTTCATTTGAGTTAGTTTGAAGTTTAGCTTTAGCAGAGTCATACTTATTTTTTACGAGCGGATTACTTGGATATAACTCTTTCACTTTTTCATACAAAGGAATCGCTCTTGCATACTCCCCTCTTTCCGAAAAATAGTCCGCTTCCAAA
>JAGOHK010000181.1 GCA_017996175.1 Leptospiraceae bacterium | reverse complement strand
CACGAAGGACACGAAGCACGCGAAGGATTTTATCATAAATTTCTTTCTTTTCTTCGTGTTCCTTGTGCTTTCCCACCCATCGCTTTCACTTACCATCAGCCAAGCTATGTGATTAACATCTTCTCCGTTTCCCTTAACTTGACAGCATTAAGTGAAGCCAATAGGAGAGGCACCTTGTAAAGCTCCATTAGAATCACCAAACAACATTATATGTTTATCCTTTCCTTTGGCAATTCCGAAATCACAATCTCTCCAACCATCGATAGTCTCGACGATAGACTGTGCACTTACTTGCGTTAATCCAGCTAAGAAAAAGAACAGAATTAGAATTGTTTTCATGCTATGTCTCCATTGATTAATAGTTTACCAATACCGTATATGTTTCACCATCAATGACACCACCCACCACAAAACCAATATCTGACCCGCACTAGTTATGGAGCCTGTCGGGTCATCTATTACAGCACTACCAATAACTAATGGGTGTTTTGATCTAATCCGGGTATCATTAGTACCGGATGTAGTTATAGTAATGGTTGCGGGTCCAGATGTGGTTACATAGAAACATCGAGTCGACTGAAAACTATCCGAAGTGACTCCAGCAGTTAGAGCTACATTTGGATATGATCCGCCTGGGCACAGATCAAGAAGTCCCATAAAAAAGAACGTGAGGGCAGTTTGCTTATCTTTTCTCTCGAAGCTGTCGTCTTCTTTACAACTGCCACTTGAACCTAGAATCAGAACAATCATGAGAATAATGATTCCTTTTTTAGTTTTCATTGTTCACCAGTCCTTTTGCGGATTTCGTCAATCACGATATGCCGCATTTCGCGCATAAGCTCTTGAGAGCGTTTTATGAGTTCTGGATCCATGCCACCCACCACAAAACCAGGGTAGTCAAACTCCAAATAAATGTCACAAATTTCTTTTTCTAATTGTGTAAAAAAGTTGCATTCTAGTCCACTTAAATTAAGTTATGTCTCATCAGGAGTCTTTATGTCAAACAAACTTGAAGTAGAAATGCCATCTTATTTCCCATTTACCTTCGAAATGCCAATTCGAAAAACTGATATTGCGATGGATATACATGTTTCTTTTGCGTCTATATTAGATATTGTATTTGAGGGGCATATTCGTTTTTTTGAATTCGTAGGACATAAAGTAACTGACGTTTATGGGAAAAGTTTGATTTTTGCAAACGCGATTATTCTTTATAAAGGGGAATTGTTGGCTGATGATCGTGTTACCATTTCAGTACGAGCTGATAATTTTTTTGAAAAAGGTTGCGATTTATTCTTTCGCCTTTCTAAAGACGGCGGCAAAATACCAGTAGCCGATGTCAAAATCCGAATGTTATTCTTTGACTATGAAATTAGAAAAGTTGCTTTAGTCCCAGAGGAATTTAAAGCAAAATGTTTAAAGTTATTAGAAGCAGATAATCCTTCCAAAAACAAAGTTACAGCGAATAATCAAAATTCACCGCTCTGGAATAAAGCACACCAATTTGTTTTAAATGTATACCAAAGCACATCGAAATTTCCGAAAGAAGAAATGGAACACTTAACTCCCCGTATCCGAAAGGCGGCAACTTCTTTACCACTTTCGATAGTGGAAGGTACTCAAAAAAAAGATAAAGCTGATAGTTTAAAATCATTTGGAAAATCAAGAGGGTATTTAGAAGAACTACGTTATTATTTAATTTTGGCAAATGATTTACAATATATAAATTCTGCAAAACTATTGGAAGAATTGGAGGAGTTAAATTCTCTATTAAAAACAAACTACCAATCCATACTTAACGCATTATAGGAAGGTCTGACGAATGAATCATTTTGAAGAAAAAGTAGCAATTGTAACTGGAGGCACATCTGGTCTTGGGAGATCTATCGCAATTGAACTTGCAAAAAAAGGGGTGAAAGTTGGAGTTTGCGGGAGAAGAGAAAAGGAAGGTGCCGAAACAATTGAACTCATTGAAAAGGAAGGCGGACAAGGATTTTTCCAATTTGTAGACATTACCAATGCTAATGACATAGCAAAATTTACAGATGCTGTCGTAAAAAATTTTGGAAGATTAGATTTTGCAATCAACAATGCAGGCATCATAGGTACAAATTCCATAAGCACAAAATACGAAGAATCCGATTTTCAAAAAGTATTTGATACAAATGTAAAAGGTTTATGGTTATGTATGAAATACCAAATTCCAGAAATGCTTAAAATTGGGAAAGGAGCTATTGTAAATGTATCCTCCGTATCCGGTCTAATTGGGTTTCCATTTAACGCACCTTATTCTGCAAGTAAACATGCAGTAATCGGACTAACAAAAAGTATTTCATTAGAGTTTTCCCATAAAGGTATACGCATAAATGCGATTTGCCCGGGTGGGATTGAGACTGATATGTTAGGGGAAATTTTTGAATCTTCTGGAAAGCCTGATTTAGCAAAAGCTAATATGACTAATTTACATTCCATGAAAAGACTCGCAAAGCCAGAAGAAATCGCAAAAACAGCAGTATGGCTTTGCTCTGAGGAAGCTTCCTTCATTACAGGCGTTGCACTACCTGTCGATGGCGGCTGGACATCACACTAGGATTGATTTACTTCGGGCAATTATTCTGTAATCTTGGAATTTGATATTGCATTGGACAGAACTCAAATTTTTAAAATTTCTGAAAGCGACAAATGCAAAGTAGGCGCAGGACGGTTTATCGCAACACTGCAAGTTTTAGAAATCAAAATATAATCTCCAGATTCAGTCAGACCTACAATGCTTTGGTAAATTACTTACAAGGGTTTTTAAATTGTAAAATGCAACATTTCTGTTTCATGCCTAGGATAATAATTACAAAAAGAATATTATGACACAATATTCTGGTTTTAGAAGTCGAAATATAATATATGGAAGGAAAATGATTTGCATTTCCATTGATTTTTTATTATCATGGGAAAAGTAATTTATTATTCAAATTATTGTTTACTCCATAGTGCGACATAAACAGAGAAGGTGCTGATGAAATCATATCATAGATATTTAATAATCTTATTTTTAATAGCGCTTGCAGCTCCCATTCTTAATGGATGCAGAAAGAAATATATTCCAGAGGAATTTGAATTAATTTCATCTCGATTTGGGGAATTCAAAATGTTTGATCAAATCTTAGATGGAAAACTAATTAAACGAATCATCCATAAAAACGATGATGTATATCAATCGGCAAATTTGCAATTAGTTCAACTAAACCAAATCATTCAACTAACTTCTGCGGATATGTTCTTGTTTACCGTTGAATCATTTGACGATAATTCAGAATGTCCTGCCAAGTTTTTAGTTATTACACTTAACGCTGAAGGAAAATACAAAACTTTTCCTGAGATAGGAAACTGCAACGATATTCCAGATGTACAGGATAATGGCGAACAAGTTACATTTACATTTGACTCCGTCATGGCTTTTGCACCTGTCACCTACCGTTATGAAAATGGCAATCTAGAATTAATTGAGAATCCTAAAAAAACAGCACGAATCATTAACAAATAAGTAGAGCACAACATGAAAACTTTTTCTACCAGCATACAGGGGCTCGACACATCTCCTATTCGTAAAGCATTTGAATTAGCTGCATCTCTTCAAAATCCAATTAACCTTTCTATCGGACAGCCTCATTTTCCCTGCCCACCCAATATTATTGAGGCGCTTAATAAAGCGGCTACTGATGGTAAAACTGCGTATACATTAACAGGCGGAATTCCTGAACTAAAAGAAGCACTAGTAAAAAAGTATGAAACTGTGAATAATATTAAGTATGCGACGCCTTCTAGGTTACTGGTTACTTCGGGAATAAGCTCTGCCCTACTACTTTTATTTTCCGCTCTTGTAAATTCTGGTGATGAATGTTTAATTATTTCTCCTTACTTTCTGATGTATCCATCTATGTTAAAATTTCATGGAGCAAAAACTTTTACCTTAGATGAAAAATTTACAAAAGCAGATATTGAAAAATTAAAATTTAAAAATTTAAAACTAATTATTTATTCGAATCCATCGAATCCAACTGGATATGTCATGACGAAAGAACAACTAGAACTACTAGCAGAGTTTGCAGAGGCAAATGACGCTTATCTCATTTCAGATGAAATCTATGAATTGTTTGACTATGATAAAAAGTTTTTATCCGTTGGTTCGTTTTATGAAAAAACAATTACTCTTTCTGGGTTTTCTAAAACCTATAGCATGACAGGTCTAAGGCTCGCTTCTATTCTTGCATCCGAAGAGGTTATCAAGGTATTAACCACACTACAGCAATATACAATTGTATGCGCACCGTCCACAACACAATACGCAGGAATCGAAGCATTAAAAACAAATATGAGTTCCTATATTGCTGATTACAAAATGAAACGCGACTTTGTTTATGATTCGCTTAAAGATTATTATCCGGTAAATAAAAGTGCGGGAGCTTTTTACTTTTTTATAAAAGTAAAAGGAAACGATGAGGAATTTGTAAAACGAGCTGTGTTTGATAAAAAACTAATCGTAGTGCCAGGATTTATTTTTAACGAGAGCCATGATTATATACGAATCAGTTTTGCAAATACAATCGAGAACTTAGAGAAAGGAATGAAAGCCTTACAAGAACTTGCTTAATTTTGAAAATTCTAAATGTTATGATGAGCGTATATCGACTCATTCTAAATAGATTTAGCACATGATTATAAATTACGTATTCTATTTTTATGGCTTTTTAATCGCAGCATCCATTGCCAGTTTTTACACAACTCTTGGAGAAAGAATTCTAAGATATTTCTATTCGCCACTTCGTAAAAAATACAACTTAAAAGAAAAATGGAAAATTATTTTCACAAAACCAAGTGCTTGCGAAAAATGCGACACACGCGTAAAAGCAATTTACCTTTTTCCAGTACTCGGATATTTCTTTACTTCCGGAAAATGCCAAAACTGTGAAATCAAAGTTTCGCATCATTACCCGTTAATTGAATTTCTATTTGGAGTTTTGTTCTGCGTATTTTTCTATTTCACTAAAAACCTATTTTTCTCTTTGACTATATTATTTTTATTAGGTCATGTTCTTGTTTCCATGATTACTGATTATAAAAAATTCTCTCTGGATTACGAGAATTTACCGTTTATTCTTTTTTTTGGTGTTATAACAAATTACTTTTTTTATAATGAGTTCCCTGATTTATTTGATTACTCTGTCCTTGGTGGATTTGTGGCTTTTTATATTATCCTCTGGCTTATCTTTCCAAGAGGAATTGGACTAGGAGATGTAATCTTTGCACCTATTTACGCATTCTTAGCCGGCAATCCTTATTGGATGATCTTTTTGAATTCGTCTTATATTCTTGCTGTAACTTGGGCTTTTCTTACTAGAAAAAAAGGGGAGGCTATTCGTAATAAACCGATCCCAATGGGATTTTTCTTTGGTTTCGGATTGCTATTATCGTTTTTAGGAAAGACTTATATGCTTCACACTACAAATTCGCAGTGACCTAATGGATATTACAAAACGAGAAAGAGTCGGTCACTCAGTGCCTGCCCTTCTTCCATACAATATTATTAGTAATTCTAAATATTGGAAGGCTTATCGAACGTGACACTAATTGGAAAATGTTACTCTCAAACGACTACTCCTTCTCTTCCTCCGTAATCCTATCTAAGCTGAGTTTTCGAACACGGTCATCCATTACATGAAGCAAACGGAGATTAACCTCTTTAAGCATATTGCCAACGACCTGCGTACTAAGTGTCTCCAGTAAAACTTCAGTTATTTCATCGCTTACTTTATTTGTAACTTCAGTCATAAAAGGAAGAGTGTTAATTCGTTTGACAAAATTCTTTGACTCCAAAGATTCTTTGACTACCTTTCCTAAATCCTGTTTATTCTTGGCGAGAATATCTTTAGTTAAATCCTGAAAATCCATCTTCTCAACCACCTCTTCTACTCGTTCGAGAGAGCGAAGAAAAATTGCATCGGAGATTGCATCTACAAAAAGATCAATAAATCGAAAGTTCAGTTCGCGAGAAATAAATTGTTTGGTATCTTTCTCCCCCCGTTTGATGAACTTGTAGGTAATAATCATTAGCTTAATCGTAGCAAGAATAAGAAAAAAACGAAAGATAGGAAATGGAACAAGTCCTGGGAGCAAATACCAATTAGTCGATATAAAATCTATTTTATTTTGAGAACGTCCAATTCTAAAAATTACCTGCACACCCCAAAGAGTTACCACAAACATATCAAATAAAAAAGAAATTCCTGAATATAACTTGGGCAGAAAGGCTTCATAGGAATTTAGAAATAGAAAGAAAACTAAATCCAAAAATAGAACGATATGCAAAAAATATTCTTTTTTAGAAATAGGGATATAAGGTCCCCAAGGATGAAGTTTTTCAAAGAAAATGCGTAAGGAAGATTTCATAGGTTAAGTGTAATATATAGAATACTTAGATTTTTTCCAGTCTTATTTTATTTCTTCAGGATTTTGAAAAAATAGATATTTATCCTTCGACATATTTCGAAAAACGGTTTCTATTCTAGTGTCTAAATTTTCCTCGTACGCTTTCCGGATATAAATCTTTGTTATCCGCTCTGGATATTTCGAAGCAAGTTTCGAATATGCTTCCGGGTCTTTTTCCCCTGAATCGCCTACTAAAATGAATTTTACTTTTTTCCATTCGCTTATCAAAGGCTCAATCGTTTCAACCTTATACGCATCCGGTTTCTCAAATAGATTTAAAAAGCTAGAATCTTTCATTCTAAAATATTTCATCAAATATAAAGCAGGCGGAAAATTTTCTTCTATAAAAAATTGATATAACACTGGATACATTTGCCAAGGACTTGCACTTACAAATACAAAACAATCGATCTTAGATGATTGCAATGCTGAATATTTTTTCTTCATTCCATCTACGGCTTGGAATGGATTTACGAAACTATTTTGCATTAGATTTTTTTTATTACGGACATCGCTTATCTTAATCGTATCGTCAATATCCGAAATAAGACAGGTAGCCGTTTCGGGGATAATGAATATTTTTCCCTCGTATAACTTTCTATTTTTTTTGTTTGAAACGACTTGAATATTTAACGTTTTATCAGTTAATTCTTTGGTTCCAACTTTTTCAGAAGGGATATAAATTTCGGTAGTCGAATGACCATTAGCCTCTGTATCATTCAGTTTATAATTTTCTCCTAAAATACTTACGGAAATTTTTTTATTTCGTTTATTATCTACTAAAAACCATCTAAGTCTTTCTTCTA
>JAGOHK010000064.1 GCA_017996175.1 Leptospiraceae bacterium | reverse complement strand
TGTTTCCAGTCTTCACAAGTTTTGAGTGATGGCACTTTTCTTAGATACAATTCTTTGATTGTATTGTCTTTTACTGCGTCTCTTAAAATTTTTTCCCATTCCATACAGAATAGATTCCTTACTTTTTATCCTAACTTATTTATATACTTATTTATTAACGTCCATTCAATGAATGAAGTGGTATAAAAATGCTGTCCAGTAAATTTTTTATTGAAACATTAGGATTTTTAAAAACAACTAATTTCATCCAAATATCTCCCGTATTTACTTTAAAATTTATACATTTTCAGTATACGCTATAAGCTGCAAATTGGTACTATATATTCATTATTAGACTAGTCAATGTAAATTTATGAAAAATAACTGATTTTTGAAGAAAGGTTATTGCGTTTTGGAAATATTTTCTATTATCCTTATGCTTTTGTTTTCAGAGAGAATCGATAACTTGTTCAGCCGAAAGGGAACCTATGACAAAATTAAGGAATGTCGAAAATAAGCTATGAAATATATCTTCAAAGCATTATTATTTTAATCTGGGCTTTCCCGCCATTGGAAAATGGTAGTGTAATAGTGCTTATTACGCGAAAGATATACTTTTGCCCACAAGCCAAAATTTGGGGAGATAGAAATTCCTACAGCCACTAAGAAATACGAAATTTTTCGACCGAAGTCTACAAAGTCAGCAAGAAGTAGATACACTAAGAAAGCAGAAATCGACATCCCGAAACTTATACGGTAGAGCTTTAACTCTGCCCAATCATCCAAGTTGGGTCGAAACGCAACTCGAATCAAGTTCTGATTTTTCTCTTGGTATTTAGTAGTATGATTCCTGTAAGAGGGAATCAGTCCATTTGCAATATGAATTTTATATTTCCGAAGCAAATAGGCTATGTAAGCGCGCACCCCCTGATGAAACACAACCTTCTGCCTAAATTGATTGTAAAGTTTCTCCGGAATCAAGAGAGTTGAATTTATTTCCGTAAATGGTTCATTCTCGCGCGGAAAATGCATAGTATTCGCTGAAAAATTTTTCCCGTTTTCGTACCCTTCTGCGTTACTACCTAAAAACTCTTCTCTAAAATTCTTTAGCTCTTCGTTTAAGTATTCATTAAATTCCATCGAAATTTCTCCTTCTATTCCTGACCAATCTATGATTTCTACATGGCATTTTTTTATTTCGAATATATCTGTCTCGACTGCTTGAAAAATAAAAAATCTTAGTATGTTGTAGGCTCAAATAATACTAGGCAATAAAAACGAAAAACTGTGCGATTTTTTTTGATTTTTTGCATAAAAATAAATTAAAACGAGTTTTTTAAATTAATAGAAAAGTTTAACCCCTTTCTGTTCGAACTGCTCTCTGGAATCGTACTGCATAAATACCAACTCTTTCAAAATTCTTTTTTGTATTTTCTTAACTCACGTTTTACAAAAATAAAATGAGTGACAAAAACTTAGAGGAAACTTAAATACAGCTTATGAATAAGAACTTTATGAATAAGAAAACTAAAATCGTATGTACGATAGGACCAGCATCCGCCAATGAAAAGATGATTTCTGATTTGATTGATGCAGGAATGGATGTGGCTCGGATGAATTTTTCTCACTCGGATCATTCGACCCATAAAAAAGTTTTCGATACACTTAGAGTCTGTGAGCAGCGATCCGGTAGACCGCTTGGAATTTTAGCAGATTTGCAGGGTCCCAAGATTCGAACGGGAAAAATGAAAGACGGACCATTCGATGTTCATCCTGGTGACAAAATTTATATCAACACCCAGAATGATTTTCTCGGAACCAAAGAAGAGATTAGCACAACTTACAAGAATTTAATTTCAGATATTGATGTAGGTCATAAAGTTTTAATTGATGATGGTAAAATTTTACTCACAGTAGTTTCAAAAGAATCGGAGAGAGCATTACTTGAAGTAATCGTTGGGGGAACGATTAAGGATAATAAGGGTATTAACCTCCCCGGTACTCCCGTAACCGCTCCCGCACTCTCCGAAAAAGATATCGATGATTTAAAATTTGCACTATCACTTGGAGTAGATTACATTGCATTAAGTTTTGTACGACGTGCCTCTGATTTAGAAATTGCAAGGCAGTACATGCATGGGACATTTACAGGGCTCATCGCAAAAATTGAACGTCCAGAGGCAATTAAGAATATAGATGAAATTATAGATGCTTGTGATGGAATCATGATCGCTCGCGGGGATATGGGAGTAGAGTTAGATACAGAGCGTGTTCCTATTATCCAAAAGGAATTAATCCGCAAAATGAATTTACTCGGCAAACCGGTAATTACCGCAACCCAAATGCTTGAGTCCATGATTGAAAATCCTCGACCAACAAGGGCGGAAGCAAGTGATGTCGCTAACGCAGTGTTAGATGGAACTGATGCAGTAATGCTTTCCGCAGAATCGGCTAGTGGTAAGTATCCGCTTGAGTCTGTTTCGATCATGACAAAAATTATTCACGAAGCAGAAACTATTTATTCTAATTTCGAAGTTCATAGAAGGGCAAATCGACCAACAGATGCAAATGAGCGTGTTGCACTTGGGACTGCTGCCGAACAAATTTCTGATTTCATCGGTGCTAAAGGAATTGTAAATTTTACAAGAAGTGGGCTTTCTGCAAGAGTTGCCGCACAATTTCGCCCCAGAGTTCCTATTTTTTCTTTCACTCCCTTTCTTATGACAGCGCGTAAGATGAATTTGCTCCGCGGTGTTTATCCATTTAATATTCCTATCATGGATAAATTTCCTGATATGATTAACTATATGCAGGAAAAACTTTCTAAAGAAGGAATTTTGAAAACAGGTGATCGTGTTGTTATTCTATCCGGCACTCCAGGTGGTGAAGCGAATACTGTTGATTTTGTGCAGATTTATCATTTTAAATAAGATTTTAAGGCATAGATATTCTGATATTACCTTATTATTTGGGGTATCTTTGTTTGCTAAATTATTTTTTTAACCTTCCCCGTAAAACTTTGTTCATAAAATTAATGCACTATCTTACATACGCATTTTTACTTGGATAATTCGGTTTCTATGTATATGAATTGTACGAATCCATTTTATTTGTTACCCATTGAGGTTAGGTAAATTCACTTGGTGGCTAAGAGTAATATACCGGCAAAATCTAAAAATAAAATAAAAGTTTCAGATAAACTAGAAAATGAATTGAAATTTTTACGGTAAGAAATTACATGTAGTGCTCTTAAAATTCATAAATAAGACAATTGTATAAATAAGACTCCGGAGGAATAAATGGAGAATAGAATAGAAATTTTAAATGGCGAAGACTATCAAGAGGATATGTATAGAATTGATCTCCAAATGTTCGGTCCGGACGATGAAGAAGACTCTGGCGATGGCGACGAAGGAAGTGAGGAAGAATCCGAAGACGAAGGAAGCGAAGAAGAATCCGAAGACGAAGGAAGCGAAGAAGAATCCGAAGACGAAGGAAGCGAAGAAGAATCCGAAGACGAAGAAAGTGAAGAAGAATCCGAAGACGAAGGAAGTGAGGAAGAATCCGAAGACGAAGGAAGTGAGGAAGAATCCGAAGACGAAGGAAGTGAAGAAGAGTCCGAAGACGAAGGAAGTGAAGAAGAATCCGAAGATGAAGAAAGTGAAGAAGATTCTGAAGATGAAGAATTGGAAGGCGAAGATGTCGATTACGAATTGAGTGATGATGTTTATGAGTCAGCATCTGATTACGATTTAGAAGAAGAATGGTTAGAAGAGGATAATGGTGATTGGACGGATGAGGATTACGAAGAGTTTGGTGGAAAAGTTTTTGCGGATAACGAGCACTTTGGTGAATCCTATGATGATTGGATGACCGAAGAAGGTTATGAGCCTATTGAAAATACTGAGTCAGAAGAATACTACCAAAAATTATCTTCTCTAAGTACTGAAACCGAGACATCGTTTACCTCTGTTCATTTCTATAAAAAGGGTGGCAAGATTACTCCTGATGGATTTTTAACACCGGAGGCATTTGCGCTTTTGGTTTCTCTTTTTGGAGAGGAATTTGAAATATCGAAAGTGCATGTTGTGGAACCTAAGAGAAAGGAACAACCACCAAAACCACAAAATCTTCCCTCAGAATTTAAAGATGTTGAACCAAAGGATATAGTAGATTTGAGGAAATATTGTTCCCCAGTTGGAGACCAGAAGCAAACAGGAAGATGTAAAGGATTTTCCATGACACATGCTTTCGAAATGCTGCGGATAATGGCAAATAAAGAACATGTTGAACTTTCCGCTAATTATACTATGGTGCAAACTTATAAAATGACTGGAACTTTTACAGGTTATGAGATGGCACATCTTGCAGATAATGGAACTCCAGGTAATCTTGAACCGAACAAAAATATAGTGAAAACCGGTATATGCAGTGCTAAACTTTGGCCGAATGACAGCAATCAACCAAACGCAAGTGAAGAAGAAATGGACGCAGATGCTGCCAAGTATAAGTTAAAGTTAAACCCAATGGATGTAACCATTGACGACTTAAAAAAACTTTTAACCAAAGGGATTCCTGTTGAGTTTGGTATGAATACAGGAGAAGCATTTAGCACCATCAGTCGAGATGGAATTTTGCGACAAGCGGAAGCTCCTTCTGGTAAACATGGACGTCACTCGATGTTAATAGTTGGCTATATCGGAAACTATTACATTGTGAAAAACTCTTGGGGTAGTGCTTGGGGTGATAAAGGATATTGTTATATTACCAAAAAAGCGCTAATGGATTCAGAGCCTGCTTTCCATGCTTTTGTAACAAGTTAAGGAAAAGGGGAGTAGTAACTAACATTTAGAGGTTGTCTAAAAAGTGTTTCTCTTTGAGAACCTAGGTGACATTTTTTAGACAATCTTAGAGGGTAATTGTATTTTACCCCATTCGATAAATATCTTAAAGGAAAAATATCTACCATGACTAATCCAACTGTTACTGACTCAAATGGAAATTTGGTTTCCATCAATATCGAATTATTCGAATCATCTGGTCCTGTTTCCCCAGCCTACCAATACAATTTGAATTTGAATTTGAAAAGCGAAGGAAATAATCTTCATCTAAAGTATTCCCATAAGGGTAAATACGTTAGTGGTGTTCCTGAAAAAAATGTAGCTATCGACGAAATGATCCCAAAAGATAAAGCGATAAAACTAATCAGTTTACTTTTAGATTTGAATCCGTTAGGGATTAATGTTGATTTGCCTGAGAATATTAAGAATAATGTTGGTATTAGTTTCAATGAATTAAATCTTCAAATAGGCTCTAATGAAAAAACTAAAATTCTTTATACTTTGAGTGATCTGAAAAAATCAGAATTTGAGAATCAATCTAAAATCATTCAATTCCTGAAGAATGTAGAAAATTGGAAAGAAATTTAACCTACCGATAGGAATATCGAAAATTATTATAGCGATATTCTATTGAATTATAAAGAATTATTAAATCAAGTTTAGATTAGTCTTAAATTTTAAAAATAAATTTTACTTTTATTAACCTCCTATCTTATAGATGTTGGTATGAAAAGAGGTCTCTAGATTTAGAAGATTTTCTTATGTTTGTAAATCTATGAGTATAACTTCTTTTATAAAACCGAACTTATTGCTAAAGTTTTTCAGTATAAGCTTATTGTTTTCTTCCTTGCTGGTATTTCCCTGTTTTTCTATTTCTTATTTTTTTCCGCAAGTAGATATTTCATTAAATCCAATTCTCTTCTTTCTTTGGTCTTTTTTCATAGTTTTCTTTTTAGTTTTACTCACTCATAAACAAAATAAAAAACAAATTTCTTTAGTGGAGGAGAATTCTAATTTTTGGAAAACTCAAACTCAACACTTAACAAAGGTCAATGAGGCTTACAGTCGTTTTGTGCCAAATGAGTTTTTGAGCTTACTAGAAAAAGATTCAATGCTCGATGTAAAACTCGGGGATCATATCCAAAAAGAGATGACAATTCTTTTTTCGGATATTCGTCAGTTTACGGAAATGTCTGAGAGGATGACACCACAAGAAAATTTCAACTTCTTAAATTCCTATCTAGAAATAATTGGACCTATCATTCGAAAACACAATGGATTTATAGATAAATACATCGGTGATGCTATCATGGCTTTGTTTGCGGGTGATCCGGATAATGCGCTACAAGCCGCAATTGAGATGCAAGAAGAACTTCGCCTTTTTAATTTTGAAAGAGCTCTTAACGGACTCGATCCCGTGAAAGTAGGGATTGGAATTCATACTGGAAATTTAATTCTTGGAACGATTGGTGAGAAAGAGAGGATGGAGGGAACTGTGATTGCTGATGCAGTAAATCTCGCTTCCAGAATTGAATCTCTGACTAAGGAGTATTATACTTCGATTTTAATTTCTGAATTTTCTGTTCGAAAGATGAAGGATTCGAAAAAATTTCTCCTCCGTGAAATTGATTATGTTGTGGTTAAGGGCAAATCGAATGTGATAACTGTACTTGAGTGTTTTGACGTAGACCCCAAAGATACGGCAGAAAAAAAGAAATTATCGACTCCTTATTTATTTGCGGGACTTTTTAATTTCCAATCAGGAAATTATGAAGAAGCTTTGCAGAATTTTATAGCCGTACAGGATATTAGTCTTGAAGATCCAATTCCAGTTTTGCATATCAAACGTTGTCAAGATATTCTTGCAAACTTTGCGAATAATCCCTATAAATCGGAGATTAACCCTTCTGAAATTAAAATCATGATTATTGATGACAACGAAGCTATTTTAAAATTAATCGAAAAAATTTTAAAGAAGAATAAATACCAAACAATGCTCTGCGAGTCAGGAAAAGTTACCCTTAGAAAATTGCCGATGTTCCAAGCGGATGTATTTTTAGTAGATTTACAGTTACCTGATATAGATGGATTGGATCTAGTTGAAAAAATTAAAGCGAACCTAAATTCAGAAATTTCTAATCCTATTTTTATTATTACAACTGGAGAGAAATCGGAAAATCATTTGCTCCGAGCAAATGATCTCGGAATTAGAGATTTTTTAAGAAAACCAATTGACTTTAAAGAGTTGATGGATGTAATTCATAAAAGATTAGTTGAGATAAATAAAAGGAAACCAATTATATGAAGTTTAAATTTTTTTTTGTTCTAGTTTTTGTCTGTAGTTATATGTTGCCTGCACAGGATGCATCGGAAACTCGCAAGAGAACTAAAAATAAGAAACAATCCAAATTAGTAGAAAAATATTCTCTGAAAGACTCTGTAGTTTTTAACTCAAACGAAGTAGGTAGCTTATGGAATATCGAAAAAGCAAATGACCAGTTTACGTACGATCCTGATTCTATGCGTCAAACTAGTATTTACACTAAATATATTTTTTCGCTTAATGAGTTTAAAAATGCAGGTGGAAATATTAATTCTAAGTCAGATATAAAAATATATTATACTATATCCGGCACACAGAAAAAGAATCACACACCGAGCGACCCAAATATGCCTTCTCCTTCCGGTGGGTTTACTTATATTACCCATATATGTAAAATTGTTAAAGTTGAATAAAATTAAATACTGCTTAGTAAATAAATTTTTTCAAATTTTTTTGATTTCGAATTTGTTTTTAACCGGTGTGTTCTCTGATACTCCTGTGAAAAAATCCAAATACGATTTCCTATTTTATGGTGGGCAGTATGTTAATTCGGACTTACTTCCGATTTCCCTTTACGGAGATATTGCTTATAAAAGATCTTTTTTGGGAGTAATGGGTGTTAACCGTCCTCTGGACATAAAAATTGCGTTCTTGCGATTCGAAGTAGAAGGGTTAGTTGGAAAACATGTTGGTGTAATGAATCATATAGAAGTAGACGGTCTTTTTGTCACTAGGGTTCCAAATCTATTTTCCTTACCGATGAGTTTTGCTATTGGAGAGGGACTTTCGTGGACAAGTCAAAATCCAATTTTAGAAAATGTAAAAAAGGGCTTTGATAGAGGTGCTTTTTCTGTCTACGATATAGAGTCAAGAGCACTTCTTAATTTTTTATTTGTAGAGTTTGATTATGGATTTCCGAATACAGATTATTATCCTCGTATTTTCGTTCGCATTCATCATCGATCTGGAATCTGGGGAACTTATTGTCCTCCTGATCCACCTTGTGGTTCTAACTTCTTGACTTATGGAATAAAACTTTCGTTATAAAGTTACCTAGTTTCTTTTAGAGTCAAACCAGTATTATCCGGTTCTATTTTGTGTATAGTGTAAGCTATGTTGGAGGAATTTTTTTTAGACAACTCAATTTGAAATTTCTCTAGAAATTTTTTCTCAGATTTTTTTTCGATAAAAATTAGCATACTCGGACCGCTTCCTGATAGAGTGAATGTTGCTCCCAGTTTTTGAGATAAATCTCGGACAGATTCTAGTAGAGGAAGTGGTTTTATTCGATACGGAGTATGAATCTTATCCTCTACGGCTCTTTCTAAATGAAAAAAATCTTTTGTCTTAAAAAACTGAAGCCATGTAGCGATTCGGCTCATGTTAAAGATTAAGTCTTCAGTATAATATTTTTCTGGGAGTTTCTTTCTGGAATCGTTAGTCGAAACTTCTATCTGAGGGATGAACAAATACAAAGAAACCATACTCGGAAATTTCTCTTTAAAATAAATGAGTTTTCCGTTGTGAAAATAGGAAAAAACAAATCCTCCAATCATAGCGGGAGTTGTATTGTCCGGATGACCTTCTATCATAGCAAGTTCATATAGGATTCTATCTAAACTCGGAACTGGATATTTTTTAGCAAAATGTTTTTTGTGTAGAAAGTTTCCTAGGGCGAAGCCAGCTACAAGCGCACTTGCACTAGAACCGAGTCCACCCTTAAATGGAAGGTTTAGATCCATCTTAACGTTATACGAAATAGGAGGAACTTTGGGCAAAAAAAGTTGGTAGTATTTGGTGTAACCTTCTTTTAATAAATCTTCTTTACCAGTAAAAGGCAAAGGAGTATTATCCACTCTTAGAGTTGTGTAATTGGAATTTGTGTCGATTGTAAAATAAAACTCATTGTAAATCTTTAGAGCCATTCCTAGTAAATCAAATCCAGGTCCCATATTGGCTGAAGTTCCCGGAACACGAATGTAAACTTTGTGGTTCATGTTGTTTTTATCCAGTCTTGTATTTTTAAAAGACAGGTTTCATATACTTTGTTCAATTTTTCCTTTTCGTCCGCGGTGAATTTACTGAGTACATAATCAGCTACGACTCTGCCATCTTTGGGTTTTGTTACCCCGACTCGAAGTCTATGAAAATCAGCCGTGCCAATTTTTGCGATAATATCTCGCAGACCGTTATGCCCTGCGTGTCCTCCACCGATTTTCATTTTACACTTTGCAAACTCAAAATCAATTTCATCGTGAATGACTAAAAGTTTTCCGGGGAGTATTCCGTTTTTGCGTATAAAAAGAGAAACTCCATTTCCAGAAAGATTCATGAACTCAAACGGTTTTATGAGTAAAACAGTTTTTTCATTGGCAAAAATTTCTGTACTCGGACATTTTTTGTCTGAGTTAAAACTTGCTCCAAATTTGTCGGCTAATCGGTCTATTACCTCAAAGCCAATGTTATGCCTTGTGCCTTTATATTTATCACCCGGATTTCCTAGACCGGCTATTAGTAATTTTGCGCTCATGGGTAGCCTTATTTTAATAATAGATTTAGCATTTTTTCTGTTGCTAGGATGGCAGCGGAGATTTGATCCGAGTCGAGTCCGATCGTTCGAAAGGAATTGGTCTGGCTGTTTTGTAAGTTTCCTGACCAAGTAATCATTGTCTCTACAAGTGCAGATGTCTTCCCACCGGGTGGAATTCGAACTTGGTAGTCTAGCAGTTCAGGTAACTGGAAGTTATTCGCTTCTGCAATTTTTCTAAGCGCATCCATAAATGCATCATAGCCTCCATCTCCTTTTCCGTCTGCACTAAATTCTTTTGCCTTGTATTTGACTTTGAGTTTTGCTTGTGGGGAAATTCCTTTTCCGGACAAAACTTCACAACTTACGATTTGAAAGTTTGTGTTCAAGTCCTCACCAGAAAGATTCGCAATTAAGAAGGGTAAATCTTCAGTGGAAACTATAATTCCTTGATCTCCCATTTCGATTACTCTGTCCAAAACTTTTCTTTCCAGTTCAGAACTTAAGACCATTCCGAGTTGTTTTAGATTTTCCGATATACTTGCCTTACCCGCTAGTTTTCCAAGCGCATAACTTCTCTTACGCCCAAATCGCTCTGGTAGAATTGGATTTGCATAGAGGTTTCCTTTTTTGTCCCCGTCTGCGTGCACTCCAGCAGTTTGGGTAAATACATCCTGTCCGACGATTGGTCTATTGTCAGAAATCCTTTTTCCGCTAAATACTTCTACTAAGCGGCTAAGAGCTGTTATCTCTGATTCGATGACATTGGTTTTGATTCCTAGTTTGTCATGGACTGCTGTAATAACCGCTTCAAAAGGCGAATTCCCCGCTCTTTCTCCTAGTCCATTCACTGACACATGAAGTCCGTGAACACCTGCTTTAACCGCCGAAAGACAATTGGCAACTGCTAAATCATAATCATTGTGTCCGTGAAATTCAATCTTTGTATTTGGAACTTGTTCTTTCATAAACCGAACAGCCGCAAACGTTTCATCTGGAGATAAAACGCCTAACGTATCAGGAAGAAAAAGTCGATGGATAGGAAAAAGAGAAATTGCCTTTGCCATTTTGGCTACATATTCCGGGGAATGTAAAAATCCATTCGACCAGTCTTCCATGTAGACATTTACCGTTATCCCCTTTGATAGAGCATAATCAATCGTATCCTTAATTTCACTTAGGTGTTCTTCGGCGGTTTTTTTTAGTTGGGCAACGAGATGTTTTTCTGAGCCCTTTGTGAGAAGGTTTAGAGTTTTTGCACCAGAGTCAGTCATCCAGTCTACACTTGCTGTTTTATCAACAAAACCTAAAATTTCAATTCGGTCGGAGAGACCTTCTTTTTCTGCCCAATTCATGATGGTTCGGACAGTTTCTTTTTCCCCTTTGGAAACACGGGCAGATGCAATCTCAACACGGTCTACGTTTGCATTTAACAACAAAAATTTTGCTATGTTTAATTTTTCTTGCCCAGAAAAAACTACACCTTGTGTTTGTTCCCCGTCTCTTAGGGTTACATCTAAAATTTCTAGTTTTGTTTCATTCATTTTTTGTATCTTTTTAAATCCTGTTTGTCAAGTCCCATGATTTCGAGTTTTGTTACACCTGGGTTTGGAGCGATAAAACTTTCTGTGTTGATCACTCGCAAAAAATCATAGCTACTAGCTACATCTAATGTAAGTTGTTTTAATTTTCCTTCTCCAATTCCGTGAACTACTTGAACCAAGGTTTCTCCTTCCATAAAAGCATCTTGCAATTCTCGCTCAAGTTTATATTTGGCTTCCTCATAACGCAGTTTTCGAATATATATTTCTTTCATTTTTCTGAAAAATCCAAAGTTTAATTCAATGTTTTAGAACTTAGTGTAGGGCAAAAGAAGTTTTTTTGGATAAGAAACTCAAAATTTATTTTAATATATGATTGCATGAAAAATTGAGTTTACTTATTTAGAGGAAGGAATGATTAATTGTTCCAGTTGCCTTGGATTATACAAAAATTTCCTAAGTCTTAAATTATTGTTATTATAAAAATGTCCGTAGTAAAAGAAACTCTGATACTCAATTCAATTTTAAATTCTACACAAAGTATTGTATATCTATATAATCTTGAGAATAAAGAAATTCGTTTTTTAAATAGAGGAATTTATGATGATTTGGGTTATGCGAGATTCGAAAAAGATACTATTCCCGTTTCCCAATTCATCGAGAAAATCCATTCAGACGACCAAGCTAAATTTCAGTCCTTTATCGATTCAATTCTTTTGGGAAGGGAAAAAAAATTTACAACTATAGAGTATCGCCTTCAAACCAAAAGAGGTGATTGGAAATGGTACAGTGACACGATTTTTATTTTGATTACAGGCGAGTTAAAGACTCGTGAATTGATTGGTTATGCCTCAGATATTACTACTTTTAGAAGAAAAGAAGAAACTTACCTTAGAGAAGAAATTCTTTTAAAAGCAATTTTAGATAATACAAGAGAGTTTTATTTTTTTCTAGATTTGGAATTTAAAATTAAGTCTTTGAATAAAAATGCAAAGGATTTTTTATACTCAAAAATTGGTCGCAATGTTGTTGAGGGTTACTCAATTCTAGATTGCCTTCCTTTAGAATCGCCCAATATTTTTGTGGAAAAGTTTAATTATGCGCTTAGTGGTAGAACTATCCAATACGAGTCTAGTTTTATAAATGAAAAGGGAAAAGTCGAGTGGTTCCAATTCAGATACTTACCTGTCAGTGATAAAAAAAACAGGATAAATGGTATTTGTTTCGTTTTTATGGATATAACTGATGTTAGACTTAGCAATCAGAGGTTAATCCAATTAAACCGCGACTTAGAAGATATTGTAAGTGAACGAACCAAAGAGTTAAAAGAAGAAGTTGCCCAAAGAAAAAATACTGAAGATAGACTTCTGGTTGCCTTAGAAAAAGAAAAAGAATTAAATGAATTAAAGTCTAAATTTATTACTATGGTTTCGCATGAGTTTAGAACCCCGATGACTGCAATTTCCATGTCATCACAAATTTTAGAAAAATATGGAGATGGGTATAGTAAATCAGATAGAGAAAAACACTACAAACGAATTAAGGAGGCAATTCTAAGTTTGAATAATTTAATGGAGAGTGTATTAAATATTAGCCGCTCGGAAGCTTCTAATATACCGTTCACTCCAACAAGTGTAAATCTAGAAATGTTTTTAAAAAACCTAATTTCTAATTATGAGTCAATATATCCAAAGTATGAGTTTATATTACAAATCGGGAGAAATAAAAAAAGTTTTTACAAATTGGATTTGAATCTTATTACTCATATACTGGATAATCTTTTGAGTAATGCAATTAAGTATTCTGTAAATAATTTTCAAATAATTTTGAAAGTTAATATTGGGGATACATTTATTGAGTTTATTATAAAAGATTTTGGTCTAGGAATTCCATTAGAAGATCAATCGCAAATATTCCAGACCTTTTACAGGGGAAATAATGTTGGAAATATTTCAGGTACTGGTCTTGGTTTAAACATTGTAAAAATTTTTGTTGAATTGCATGGGGGAAAAGTTTATTTTGAAAGTTCACAAAAAGACGGCACTGAATTTCATGTAATCATTCCAATGGAATATTAGGTATTATGGAAAAAATATTAATCATAGAAGACGACGAATTGATAAGAGAAAATATGGGTGAACTATTTTCGAATGAGGGTTACGACGTGTATTCCGCACGGAATGGAAGAATTGGTTTAGAGAGGGCGAAAGCAATCATTCCAGATATGATTATTTCTGATATCATGATGCCCGAGATGGATGGATTTCAAGTCTACAAAGAAATGCGAGAGAATCCACAGTTGTCGGTAATTCCTTTTATTTTCCTCTCTGCACTTTCGGATAAAACAAACCATCGTTATGGAATGTCTCTAGGTGTGGATGATTATATGACTAAACCCTTCGTAAATTCTGAATTGTTGGAGGTAGTCAAAAATAGAATTAAAAAAAGTAAGTTAACAAAAAAATCTATGGAGGATTTAAAATTAAGCTTAGTAAATACTGTTCCCCATGAATTTTTTACTCCCTTAAATGCGGTGCTTGGATTTTCACAATTATTAATAGATGCGGCAAAAGAGGATTGTCTGTCTGCTCTGGAGGTTTTAGAATTTAGCGAGTATATCCATGCCGCTGGAATGAATTTATTGCGCTTAACACGTAATTATGTTTTATTTTCAGAGCTAACCCTGAAATACAATGAAAATAGTTTTGTTGAAATGGAAGTTATTTACGATGCACATTTATTTTTAACAGACTATATTTTTGAAATTGCTAAGTCTTTTGGTCGAGAAAAGGATTTGGAGATTGAGTTTGATGTGATGAATGTAAAGATAACAAATATTTACTTAAAAAAAATATTGGAAGAATTAGTCGATAATGCAATTAAGTTTTCAACAGCCAACTCCAAGATTTTGATAAATGGTTATATAGGTAAAGATTTTTATCATGTTGTTGTGGAAGATTCAGGTGTTGGGATGACTTCATCTGAAATTCAACAAATTGAATCTTTTACCCAGTTTGATAGAGGAAAGATGGAGCAGGCTGGCATGGGATTAGGATTATCTATTGTCAGAAAAATATTACATATTTCAAAGGGAGAACTTGTAATAAAAAGTGAAAAAGGCAAAGGAACGAAAATAATTGCAAATATTCCTCTTCATGATATTCGCAAAAGTTGAGCTTCAAAAAATATCATTGACTTTCTTTTTCTCTATGAAACCCTATGCCAATAGACTGGTTCAATTAATTTTGCAAATACGATTCTATCATTAGAAAAACTCCACTTAGAAATACTAAAAAATCGAAAATCTACACTCAGTTTAGGATTACCACGCATTAAAAATGAACACAAATATAAAAATTCCTAGGTACCCAGTATTAATTGTTGAAGACAAAAAGGAAAACCAAGTTTTGCTCCAGAGTATTTGTAACCAGTTGGGCGTATCGACTGAGGTTGCGGAAAATGGACAGATTGCTCTTAATTTAGTTAAGTCTAAAAAGTTTTCCGTATACATTGTGGATCTAATGCTTCCTGTAATGGACGGGAAAACATTTATTGAAAACCTAAAACGTGTCGAATCCAATCCTGTTGTGGTTATTCAGTCTGCTCTCGACGCGTCAGATACAATTATTGAAGTAATGAGGCTTGGAGTTTTTGATTATATTGTTAAGCCAATTGATATTGATTTGTTTCGGCATACTCTTGGTAAGGCGCTAGAATATAAGTATCTTAAAGATATTGAGGCTGAGTTAGTATTAAACGAAAGTATGAAGTTACGCGGACAATTGGAATGGCTCAATTATAAAGAGACTTTAAGGCTTACAGGTAAAGACTCTTATCAGAAAAATTCTATTTTCAATTTAACTACTTCCCTTTCGCAGGGTGGTGGAGTTGGAATTACTATTTCTCTATTGGATATGCTGAAAATGGAAATGGTTGAGCAGGGAGATAACTATTTAGTCAATAAAGAAATCTTAGATACTCTTTTTGAAAATAATGAATATAGTCGAAGAGTATTATTTGGTTTAGCGTCCGTAGTAGAATTAATGGAGCAAACTTTTGTTATGCAAGAAATGGGAGCTGTTCAGTTAATAAAAGAATTTCCAGGTTATTTTAAAAGTATATTACCATTCATGAAGAACAAAGATATTTCGGTTGCTTTTCCTAGTGTGAATAGTACTTGCAAAGTAGAAATTGATTTACAGAAAATGCGTTTAGTATTTGAGGAGTTGCTGATTAACGCCTATAAATATTCTGTTTCGTCGAGTCGCATTGATATTTTTGCGCATGTAACAGGCACTTATTTTTGTATCACGTTTAAAAATGAGATCGATGAAAATTCCTATGGCGGCATCCCACCCGAAAAAGAAAAGTTAGTTTTAGAGCCATTTTTTAGAATTCATCCACCAGTAGAAGATATTTTAGAAGTTGAGAAATTTAGTTTAGGTTTGGGACTTACAGTTGTCGATTTTATAATAAATAAGCACAACGGAATGTTTTTTATTCATAATGCAGTTGACCATACAGGCAAACGTCGCACTAATTGCGTACTAGCAGAAATTTTTTTACCAATCAAGTTAGAAAGGAGTTAATATTGTCTAAGAAAATTCTAATAATAGATGATTCAGCAGTATTTCGAAAAGTTGTTTCGATGAATTTAAAACATGCAGGTTATGAAGTAGTAGAAGCTGTAGATGGAGTAGATGCTCTTGCGAAGTTACCCACTGTTAAACCTAATTTAATTGTTTGTGATGTAAATATGCCAAACATGGACGGACTTAGTTTTGTTGCAAAAGTACGTGCTGACGAAGAAAATCGGTTTATCCCAATCATTATGCTAACTACTGAATCACAAGAAGAAAAAAAGAGAAAAGGGATGGAAGCAGGAGCTAGAGCTTGGCTTGTAAAACCTTTTGCACCAGAGCAACTCCTGACAGCTATTTCCAAACTTATTCCTTAAAATATGAATTTAGAGATAAAAGTAAAAAAGTTTTCTACCTATTCTAAAATAACTCTTGTAGGTAAATGTACAATATACTCCGTCTCTAAATTAACCAATTCTCTTCTAGAAATTTTACAATCCGATGAAAATATATTAGTGGATTTAGAGGAAGTGAGAGAATTTGATACTGCCGGTTTACAGTTATTTATCTCTGCAAAGAATACTGCAAAACGTTTAGATAAAAAAATAAAATTTACATCTCATCCATTATGTGTAATTGCTCTTTTGGATTTATATGGTCTTACAAGTTTTTTTGGGGATAAAATAGTATTAACCTCTGAAGAAAAAAAACAATTTTCTTTCAAATATGGAATTCGAAAAAAGAATTCATTTACTAATAAAACTTCATGAATGCAGATTTAGAAGAAGTAAAAGAATTATTTATCGCTGAATCTAGCGAAATTCTCCAAAAGATGGAGAGTATTTTATTGTATCTGGAATCGAATCCTGTCACAGATGATAAGATTCATGAGCTTTTTCGTTCTATTCATACAATTAAAGGATCAGCGGGAATTTTTGCTTACGAGGAAACTGTAAATTTTACGCATGTCGTAGAAAGTCTTCTAGACAAAGTTCGTGAAAAAGAGATTACTTTAGATAAGCCCCTTATCGCTTTACTTTTGGATTGCAGAGATCATATTTCTGATTTAATCGAATATGCGGCTAACGAGCGTAATTTGGAAGAAAGCATGAAGTCAGATCAGGTAAAACTTTTATCAAAATTAAACTCCTATTTATTAAACACAGTTCCTGAGGAAAAGAAAAACGTAGAAGAAGCGAATACCGAGCCGATTACTTCTCTAAATATAGGGAAGAAAAACTGGCATATATCCCTTCGATTTAAAATAAATACTTTCCGAGATGGACTAGAGCCTTATTCGGTTTTGAAGTATTTGAATCGAGATGGTGAGATTATAAATCTAGTAACGATAACTTCGCTAATTCCAAACTTAGACTCAATCGAAGCTGAAAGTTGTTATATGGGTTTCGAAATTGCTTATAAATCAGACAAGGATATGAGCTTTATTTTGCAAGCATTTGAGTTTGTAGAATATGATTGTGACATCCAAATATTACCGCCCGACAGAACTTTGCAGGAGTTAGTTGATTTTTTTAGAAATACTCCTGATAAAACTACTAAACTAGTAAAAATTCTTTTATCAATGGGTACGATTACTCGCACAGACTTAAAAAATATGAATAGATGGAAGCGAAATCTATCAAATTCGGACGAATATGATTTAACAACAAGTTCTATTCCTACTCAAGCTGATTTGCCAAACGAACCTATTATTGAGCCTATTACGGAAAAAATAGAAGAGCCTGTTTTTACTGACACATTTTTAGTTAAAGAGTCTAAACCTTCTAAAGAGAACCAAGTGCGGGAAAATAAAATTATCCGCATTGATTCTAGTAAGCTAGATAGCCTAATTAACCTAGTCGGTGAATTAGTCATCGGTGGGGCAAGTATAAATCAGATTTCTCAAAACAGAAAAGACCCTGTGCTTGCAGAATCAGCCTATTTTTTAAATCATTTAATTAGTGAAATTCGGGATATGGCGCTTAAAATTAGAATGGTGCAAATAGGAGAAACTTTTGCGAGATTTCAAAGAACGGTTCGAGAGATCGGAAATGATTTAGGAAAAGAAATCCAGTTAAGTATTTCTGGTGGGGACACTGAGTTAGATAAGACCGTTGTGGAAAAAATCAATGATCCTTTAATGCATTTAATTAGAAATGCTTTAGATCATGGGATTGAATCCAAAGAAGAAAGAATTGCCAAAGGAAAATCGCCCGTGGGTAAACTCATGTTAAACGCTTATCATGAGACAGGAAATATTGTCATTGAAGTGACCGACGATGGAAAAGGTTTGAATAAAGAAAAAATTTTTAACAAAGCAGTAGAGCGTGGATTAGTTGCTTCGGACAAGCAGATGAGTGAATCTGAAATTTATAGACTTATTTTTAAAGCCGGATTTTCAACCGCTGAGAAATTAACCAATTTATCTGGTAGAGGGGTTGGGTTAGATGTAGTTCAGAAGAATGTGGATTTGCTTCGTGGGAGTGTAATAGTTGAATCAGAAGAAGGAAAGGGTACTAAGTTTAAAGTAAGACTACCTTTGACTCTGGCTATTATAGATGGTTTTTTATTTAAAGTGGGTATTTCTTATTACGTTGTCCCTCTTGATTTAGTTGTGGAGTGTTTAGAATACAAAGAAGATGCAATGAATCATAGCGGGAGTAAAAACTATATTAACCTCCGAGGGGAAGTTTTGCCATTTCTTCGTTTAAGTGAATTTTTTAACGCAGCATCCGAAGAAAAAGTTAGAAAGAATATCTTAGTTTTACAATATGCGGGAAGACATGTAGGTCTCTTAATTGATTCCTTGCATGGAGAAATCCAAACAGTCATCAAACCATTGGGTAAAATTTTTCAGCATCTAAAAGGAATTAGTGGTTCTACAATTCTTGGAAGCGGAGAAGTGGGGCTAATCATTGATATCCCGTCTTTATTTAAAAAGGTAGAAGAATTGGAAAAAGTTAGTAAACTTTGATTTTATGTATTAATTGAGAAAAAATTATTATTAGCAGTAGAGGAATTTATGAATAAAAGACTTAATTTAGAAATGAAATTTACAATAATTTCAGCGGTACTAATAATTGTATTAGTCGTTATAACGGGAATTATTTATAACCAGATCAATTTTCTTGGGAAAATGAATCAGCAGTTATTAGAAGAGGATTTGACTCGCTTAAGTCTTTCTAAAGATATTATGAGTTTAGCGAGGGATAATTCAGTCGCAACCTCTGAGTATTTTATAATTACGGATAAAACAAAGTATCCTGCTGTTACAGAGCGTATCGATAAGAATAGAAAGCGAATAACAGAATACTTAGAAAAATTAGACAATCTAATTGTAGACTCTCAAACAAAATCAATCCTAAAAAAGATTCAAGAAGACAGAAAAGAGTATGTTGCTACCTTTGCGGCTATTCGCAGTTTGCTTGTCGAGAAGGAACAATTAAAAGAAGCAACTTATTTGTACAATGATCAATTGATTCCGAAGTTAAAAATATTCATGGACAGTGTTGAGGAATTGATTGCTGCTTTAAATACTGCAAATCTGGATAGTCAGAAAAAAAATTCAGAATATATCCAACAAACCAAAACAATATTACTTAGCCTTAATTTAGGTTTGGTTATCGCTTTATTGGTTGGTTGGTTCTTTGTTAGAAGAGTTATTATTAATATGGAACTTTCGAATATTGAAAATCTAAAATTTAGAGTTGCTCTTGAGTGCACTAGTACAAATATCATGATGGCGGATAATGATCGTAAGGTTACGTATATGAATCGTTCCATTAAAAAAATGTTTGGAGATGCAGAGGCAGATATTAAGAAACAAATACCAATGTTTAATGTATCTACAATAATGGGTTCGAATATTGATAGTTATCATAAAAATCCAGCTCACCAGAAAGGAATTCTTGCCTCAATCACAAGTGAATATAAGTCTTCCATTGTAATTGGTGGAAGAAGTTTTGATCTATATGCAAACCCTATTATTGATGAGAAAGGAGTTAGATTTGGAACTTCCGTTGAATGGAATGATGTAACGCTCAGAAATGAAAAAAATTCGGATTGGGCAGGACAGATTGATGCAATTAGTAAGTCGCAAGCAGTAATTGAATTTAAGATGGACGGGACCGTTATTCAAGCAAACGATCTTTTTTTAAATGCGATGGGATATTCTTTGAATGAAATTAAAGGGCAACACCACCAAATGTTTGTAGAGCCTACTTTAGTAAGAAGTGAAGAATACAGACAATTTTGGGCAGCATTAAATAGGGGCGAATACCAAACTGCTGAATACAAACGTATCGGTAAGGGGGGAAAAGAAGTTTGGCTTCAAGCTTCTTATAATCCAATTCTAGATATGAATGGTAAGCCGTTCAAAGTAGTGAAATACGCAACAGTTGTCACAGATTCAAAACTTCGAAATGTTGATTTCTCCGGACAGATTGAGGCAATTAGTAAGTCGCAAGCAGTAATTGAATTTAAGATGGATGGAACAGTAATCAATGCGAATGATCTTTTTCTAAATGCAATGGGATATTCTTTAAATGAAATTAAAGGGCAGCATCATCAAATGTTCGCTGAGCCGGAATTTGCAAGAAGTGAAGAATATAGACAATTTTGGAATAAGCTGAATCGAGGAGAATACCAATTAGCCGAATATAGACGAATTGGAAAAGGTGGTAAAGAAGTTTGGTTACAGGCTTCTTACAATCCAATTTTAGATTTGAATGGTAAACCATTTAAGGTAGTGAAGTATGCAACAGTAATTACCGAGCAAAAAAAACTGAATCTTGAAATGGCAAGAATTGTAGAAGACGTAGTCCGAGTATTGGATGGCTTAGAAAATGGTGATCTAACTAGAAATATAACCAATAACTACGAAGGTGGCTTTGGTAGATTAAAGGATTCTTTAAACAATACTATTATTAAATTAACACAGATTATTAATGAAGTGCGATCAAGTACAGATGCATTAGTGAGTGCAGCAGAGGAAGTTAGTTCTACTGCTCAAAGTTTAAGCCAGTCCTCAAGTGAGCAGGCTGCCAGCGTTGAAGAAACAAGTGCTTCGCTTGAACAAATGGGAGCAAATATCAATCAGAATTCTGATAATGCGAAGCAGACAAATACAATAGCTACTAAAGCTGCAAATGATGCTGTGCAAGGTGGAACATCTGTTTTAGAGACTGTGAAAGCAATGAAACAGATTGCGCAGAAGATAGGCATAGTAGAGGATATAGCGTATCAGACCAATTTACTTGCTTTAAATGCAGCAATAGAAGCGGCACGTGCAGGAGAGCATGGTAAAGGTTTCGCAGTAGTAGCCTCAGAGGTAAGAAAGTTAGCAGAGAGAAGTCAAGTAGCTGCAAACGAAATATCGGAATTAGCCTCATCTAGTGTTCAGATAGCGGAAACTGCTGGTAAGTTGATAAGTGAAATTGTTCCATCAATTCAAAAAACGTCGGACTTAGTACAGGAAATATCTGCGTCATCCGCAGAACAATCTTCTGGAGTCGCTCAGATAAATAAAGCAATTACTCAGCTAGATTCTGTGACCCAGCAAAATGCATCCGCATCCGAAGAGCTGGCTTCTACATCGGAAGAACTAAGTGGGCAAGCAGAAGCACTAAGGTTAGCGATGACATTTTTTACAACAGATATTGAAGAAAAAACCATTTCTAAGAATACAACTTCTAAGAAAGCAGTAGAGCAGGGAAAATCCAGATCCGTGGTAAAAAAAGCAACTAGAACTGACCATGGTGAGTTCGAAAAGTTTTAGCATGAGGCTATATGGAAAAGAAAAATCAAGAAGAAAGTCAATACTTAACATTTCTCTCAGGAACAGAAGTTTTTGGGATAGGAATTTTACATGTAAAGGAAATTAAGGAATACGCAAGTGTAACCACAATTCCCATGATGCCAGAATATGTAAAAGGTGTGATAAATCTTCGTGGAAATGTTGTGCCTATTATTGATTTGCCGGTAAGATTTGGTAGAGAAAAGAGCATTATCTCTAAACGCACTTGTATAATCATTGTAGAAATTGCATTTGAAGACGAATCCATGGACATAGGAATACTTGTAGATGCAGTAAATGAAGTAATTGATATTCCAGCTGATCTAATAGAGCCCCCGCCAAGCTTCGGTTCAAAAATTAGAATTGAATTCATTGAAGGAATTGGAAAGTTAGAAAATCAATTTGTAATCCTTTTAAATGTAAATAAAACACTTTCTGTATCAGAGTTGTCAGTGATCGAAGAACGGGTAAACTCGGAAGTATCCGCTTCTTAACGATTTCGTATGAATGCTCCCGTCTTAAGAGATAATGAGTTTCAATTATTTCAAAAGTTAATTTTTGAACTAGCAGGACTCAGTATGAGTACTACTAAAAAACCGTTAGTCGGCAACCGTTTAGCAAAAAGATTGAGATATTATGAATGTGAGACTTATTTAGAATATTATCAAATAATTAGTGATTTTGAGAATGAGGAGGAAAAACAGGTTTTTGTTGATTTGCTTACAACAAATGAAACTAGTTTTTTTAGAGAACCAATTCATTTCGATTTTATGAGGGAAAATATTTTACCTAGACATGAGACTGGAGATCCTTTTAGGATTTGGAGTGCAGCCTGTTCCTCCGGTGAGGAGCCATATAGTATTGGAATGATTTTAGAAGATAAACTACGTGGGGGTAACTGGCAGATAATCGCTTCCGACATTAGCTCTCGAGTTTTAGAAAAATCCCAAGAGGGACTTTATCCAATTGATAAATCCAACAAAATTCCAGTTGAGTATTTGAAGAAATATTGTTTGAAAGGAGTAAAAACACAGTTAGGTTATTTTAAAATTTCTGATTTAATTAAGAAAAAAATTCAGTTTAAGTCTATTAATTTGAATGAACATTTTCCCAATATTGGAAAGTTTCACATTATTTTTCTCCGGAACGTGATGATTTATTTTAATAAGGATACCAGAATTAGACTAATTGACCAAATGGCTTCGCATTTGAATCAGGGTGGATATTTATTTATTGGTCATTCTGAAACGTTATTGGATATAACTGATAAATTAGTAATGGTGAAACCAACCATATATAAGAAAAAATGAGTTTACCCGAACATATACTCGAAATATTTTTGATGCCAGGCGATTTTTATTGGGGTGACTCGTCCACTCGGATTAGAACAGTACTTGGTTCTTGTATATCTATTTGTATCTGGCACCCAGTCAAAAAACAAGGTGGAATGTGCCATTATATGTTACCAACTAGAAACTCAAATTTGACAGCGGATAATGTTAAACTCAATGGAAAATACGGAGATGAAGCATGGGAAATTTTTTTACGAGAAATGAATAAAGCAAAAACCAGACCCTCTGAATACCTAGTAAAATTATTTGGTGGTTCTAATATGTTTACACCCACTGAAAAAAATTTTCCCGACATGGGTGTTGGAAATAAAAATATTGAGTTAGCTCGTAGAATTATAAGTGAGTATAAGTTAAACTTAGTTTCCGAGAATCTGGGCGGTAACAAACCTAGGAGAATTCATTTTGATATTTGGAGTGGTAACGTTTGGCTAAGAAGACAGGAGAATGAATAATTGAAAAAAATACAAATTGCGGTAATTGATGATTCGGCGCTAGTACGGCAGGTATTCACTGAAATAATTCAATCAGAGCCAGAGTTTAGTTTACTTTTTACAGCGCAGGATCCAGTATTTGCTTTAGATAAAATGAGAAATTCTTGGCCAGATGTAATTATTCTAGATATAGAAATGCCTAGAATGGACGGGATTACTTTTTTAAAGAAAATCATGTCAGAGCATCCAACGCCTATTATTATTTGTTCTACTCTTACGCAGGCTAACTCCATTATGCTCATGCAAGCATTACAGAATGGAGCAGTTGATGTAATTACAAAGCCATCGGTTGGGTTAAAAGATTTTCTTTCTGATTCTAAAAGACTTTTTATTGACGCAATTAAAGCTGCATCCATCTCAAATTTAAAAAAATTAAATCTAAAAAATTTTAATTCTGAATCTAAGGTATTGTCAGAAGACTTAGGAAATGCGATTAAGGGGAGAATAGCTGTTAGTTCTAACTTAATGACCACTGAGAAAGTGATTGCTATTGGAACATCTACTGGTGGAACAATTGCTTTAGAGTATATTCTTACTCAGTTGGAAGTTAATTGTCCCGGAATTGTGATTGTCCAACATATGCCAGAGAAGTTCACGGCTGCCTTTGCAGAGCGTTTGAATAAACTAAGTAAAATTGAGGTAAAAGAGGCAAAGGACAGAGATCGTGTGCTTCCCGGTATTGCACTTATTGCACCGGGTAACAAACATATGTCGCTCAAACGGAGTGGGGCGCAGTACCATGTAGAAGTTTCGGATGGTCCTCTGGTTAGTAGGCATAGACCTTCTGTGGATGTACTCTTTCGTTCCGTAGCCAAACATGCTAGTTCAAATGCGGTTGGAATTATCATGACCGGTATGGGAGATGACGGTGCAAATGGTTTAAAAGAAATGCATGACCAAGGAGCATTTACAGTTGCACAAGATGAAGAATCTTGTGTGGTATTTGGAATGCCTAAAGAAGCTATTAAAAAAAATGCGGTTGACAAGATTTTATCTCTAGGTGAAATTCCTGCTGTGATTATGAAATATAGGTCAACATGAGTCAGTTAATATTTAGAAAGGAAGAACCAATCCGTCCAGAAGGCTCTGTCAGTTTTGTGGTTGTTTCTTTTACGGCAGAAGACATTTACTATAAAATAAAAGAAAATTTAAAAAAGACATTTTCCGAAATACTTTTTGAAAGTATACAAATGATCCCTTGGATTCCTTCCCCAGCTGAAATTGGATTTAGTGGGCTTGGAAATAAAACGAGGATACTAGCATTTAAACGCAGAATTAATAGAGAAGAACTTCCAGAGATGAAGGAGAAATGTATTCAAATTACAAACTCATTTTCAAAGTTAGATTCATCTGTAAAAATTATACCTGGTTATCAAACACTTTACAATACAATTATTGCCTCCGTGACTGATGATTTTCATAAGATTTATTTATTTCACGGGGTTTATGCAGAGGTTGTATATAAATATGAGAGTAGACAACTAATACCCACAGATACAGCACCGCAATTTTTTATCAATAAAGATGTAATTTATTATTATACAAATCTCCGAGAATATTTTAATCAATCCAAACAAATTAAATGAGAAGAATTAAATATTAGGAGTTTCAATGAGAAGTCTGAATGTAAAAATTAAAATTTCTTTTTTCCTTTTTCTAGCGGTTAGTTTTTGTAAGCCGCCCGATTTAAAAGTTAATTCGATAGAACTTTGTGAAAATTTTAGTAGTGAAGGTATCTGTCGTGAAAAGTTAGAAAAAGAACATACTTATAATTTAGATATTAAACGTTCCAAAAAGTTTGAAACTTGGGAATCTTTTAGTAACTATCTTTATTTTTACTCTCGCCAAACGCCTGGTTTTATCGTTCGCTTTAATAGAAAGTTTACAATGACCGAAAAAGAATTATTTAAAAAAGCTTACAAAGCCAACTACCAATTCTATGGCTCATCAGGGTATATGGAAGGGTTAGAAATCGGGGAAGATTGGATAGGTTCTTTTCAGTATCTGGGAAGTATTTTAAAAGATAGACAAAGACAATTTAAGGAGGATAAAAACTTCCCCTATATGGAAACAATTTTTCCTGCGACCATAGAATTTCATTTTGACTCACCACTCGCAAAGGGAGAAATTTCAACCAAAGTGGATGTTAAATTAAAATACGAAGAATAAACTTTTCTATTTTAAGAATTTTATTCAAAAGTATAGTAGCTATGGTCTAAAGTTACCACCGCAAATTTAGTTTACAAAATTTAAACCTGAATAATCCTGACCTTACCTGCGCTCGGATGGTGGAATTGGTAGACACGCAAGCTTGAGGTGCTTGTGCCGCAAGGTGTGGGGGTTCAAGTCCCCCTTCGAGCAGAACTCAATCCCTTATTTGTAATCCTTTTTACTGCCGCCCCCGCACTTTGGTGCGTCTTGCACGCCTACAGCTCCTTAGTCGGAGCTTCCGCGCCCCTTCGAGCAAAACTAAATCCCAATCCTATTCTATTTTCTGTAATTGAAATGTTTTACTAATATACTTTCTAGTTTCTTTTGTGTTTAATTCTTTTCCATCTACGGTAAATCCTTTTACTCTTTTAGAAAGAATATAGAGTTCATGTTTTGCACGAGATGCGCCAGTATACATTAATTTTCTCCAGGCGTCTGAGTTTATTTCGGAAAAATCCACATCGACTAATATCAGTATATCCGCTTCAAGACCTTTGAATTTTCTAATGGTAGTTTTTTGAATTTGTCTTTTGGTTCTTTCTTTGGAAACGGGTATATGGTGAATACTCGATATTTGGTTTAAATAGGATGAGTCCAGTCCAAGTGTTGTGGCTAATACTATTTGTTCGGGCTGGATATTTTCTTTTCCGATTTTTTCTTTGATAATAGAAATTGTTGCTGCCATAAATTCTGTATCATTTTCACATTCAATCCAGACAGGTAAACGACCTTCAACCTCATTTTTGGTATTTTGATTTTCTAATCGAATAAAAGAATTCGCAGTAACAGCAATTTGTTTTGTATTTCTACAATTTTTTTTCAAAACTAGTCTACATTCTGCATCTCTGAGCCATTTAGGTAATTCAGAATTTTCTCGATGAATCATTTGGCTTTTGTCATAATACACAAAAAATTTTCCGATGATAGAAGTTTCCAGAGCGGATAACCATTCCTCTTCGAAGTCTTGCCCTTCATCAATAATGATATGAGAGTAGGGCAGCTCTATCTTTTTTGCGAGTAAGTGAGTTATAAATTCTTTTGCTTTTTCTCGTTTGTCACCTTCTTCTCCTTCATAGATTCTAGTAAGGCTAAAAAAACTTTCTACTTGAATGGATTTATCTAGTCTGAAATGTTCTTCGAAAATATTTTTTTTAAGAAGGGAGTTGTAAACTAAAAATAATACTTTTTCTGTATCTGTTCCAAGTCTTCTTGCATGTTCAACGGCTAATATAGTTTTACCTGTTCCTGCTCCCCCTCCAATGACTGCCCTGTCTTGCTCTTCTAAAAAGTCTAGCAGGATAGATTGTTCTTTAGTTAAACGCAAGAATAATTCTTCTCGCACCTCAATATCCCATCTTTGAACGGGAACTAATTTGAAATACGGATTTAGCCATTTTTTGATATTTTCTTTCGAACTTTCTGAAAGATTCATTTGATTTTCTGAATTGTAAAATTGGAATACTCTGTTTATTCCTTTGTTGATATTGGGCAAATTGGAATTATCCAGTATAAAATCTCGTTTCAAATAGGAAGGTAGATTTGCCCTTTGAAAAATCAATTGAGGAAAAAAAAGACAGGTATTGATTGGACATTTTTCTCCTTTGGGAAGTTTTCTTTCTAAAATCTGTTTTAGTATATAAAATTTGGATTCTTCTGCTTGGAAGTAAGGGTTTTTATGCATTAGCCGCTTGCGCCCATCTAAACCGGTCTGAAACCATTCATCGTTTTCTACTTTTATTTCGCCCGATTTTACTTCGATAACTAGAATTCCGCGCTCAGGGTCGTAGATTAAAAAATCTGCTTCTCCTTGTTTACGAAAGGATTTATTTTCTTCCTGTGTCCAAGAAAAGGAATGAAATACTAAGAGCGTGTCTGAAAAGGGATCAAGTGTTTGGCAGTGTTGTACGAAATATATGATATGGCAAAAGACAAAACAAGAAAACCATATCCGAGTGATTTGAAAGAATCTGAATGGGATTTAATCAAA
>JAGOHK010000063.1:15510-28001 GCA_017996175.1 Leptospiraceae bacterium | reverse complement strand
AAACTAGGATTGTAATCAATTTCATAAAGTCATTCTTCCTTAAATCTTTATTCGATTTCGTTTTGGATAATAGTAATTACGATAGGAAATATGTAAAGTATTATCCTTTCTAAATTATCGGTCTTTTAAGAACTTAATTTAATATTCTTCAAAATTTTCTATTGGCAGGAAGTAAAAATATGCTGGGCGAAGTTTGACGAGTGTCGTCTGGTGAAGAGTGTCGTCTAGTAACGAGGGGTTTAAACCACTAGTTACTAGGCAACGAGATATGACTCACTTAAAAAAAGAAGACTTTTTTACTCTTGACAAAATTTCAGATTGGAATTTAAAATAACCTTATGGATTCTGTTCTGGAAAAGCCGATAGCCGATAAACTCTTTCGCTATGATCTAGGGACCTATCATAGGTTAGGTGCGACTGGAATTATACCCAGAAACACTGAACTCATTCATGGAGTCGTCGTAAACAAAATGACAATTTCGCCCAAGCACTCTAAAGTAGTAACGAAACTCGGACATATTTTAGCGAAAGCATTTTCAGATCAGTTCATAGTTCGCCAAGAAAAACCGATTACAATCGAAGACTCCGAACCAGAACCAGATATTTCGGCTGTTGAAGGATCTTATGATGACTTTGGCGACAAACACCCACAAACCGCAGCCTTTGTAGTAGAAGTTGCTGTTAGCTCTTTGGAAGACGATTTGTACAAAGCCGATATTTATGCAACGGCAAATATTTCTACTTATTGGATTTTAGATTTGCAAAACAACAAAATCGAAGTTTTCCAAAAACCAGTGAACGGCAAATACTCATTACGCACCACACATGGTCTAGAGGATAAACTTACTATTCCCCTCACCAATCAAAGTATAAGCCTCGCTGAAATTATCTAGTTACTATTTATTCTTACGAATTACCTCTGCTGCCTCTTGGTAGATTTCAAATGGTGGAGGGGTTGCTGTTACACCTCTTTCTATAATTGCGGAAGCCCATTTACGCTCTACAAAATCACAAAAGTCTTTCATATTTCTACCGGAGTACCCTTCTAATAGACTTGAAATCGTTATGCGGTGTTCTTCATTTAGATGAAACGCATAATTTTCTAAGATAGCAGCCCTTTCTCGCATATCTGGGAGTGGGAAGAAAATAGATTTATCAAAACGAGAAAGAAGTGCTTTGTCTAAATCTTGTTTGCGGTTGGTTGCACCGAGCGTTAGTGTACGGGGTTTGCCTTCGAAGCCGTCTAACTTACGAAGTAGGACTGAGAGCAACTTACGAGTAGCCTCTACAATTCCTTCTTCTCTGCTTCCCGCAAGAGAATCTATTTCATCTAAAAAAATTAGCGCAGAAGGAAAAAGTGCCGCCGCATCAAACACATAAGCTAGATTTTGCGAACTTTCTCCATAGTATTTACTCAAAATAGATTCAATTGGCACGTATACCATTGGAATTTTACAAAGGCAGGCTACTACTTTTGCCATCGTTGTCTTACCAACTCCCGGATCTCCTTCGAACAAAATGGCGCGCGGGCGATTGCGGGAAGGAAATTTTCGGGTGAGCTTGGAAACTTCATCGAATGTATTTGGACTTAGGATTGGCATGACAATGGATTCTAGGATTTCTTGTTTTACATTATTGTAGCCTGCGATATGGTCGAAGGTGATGATGTTTCCATTCAAGGCTTCTTCGGCAGGGTCAAATACAGTTACTCCTAAACGAGATAACAACTCTTTCGGGTTTGCATTTTTTTTGGAATTGGAGCCTGTTACATATTTGAATAGAGAGATAATCACAAAAATTTCTTCTCGTTTGAAATCTCCCTTTTTCGAAATTTCTACTTTGTTCTGATTGTTATAGACGATAAATCGAAATTTGATATTATCCAAAATGGACTTACTATCGAATACATTTTCATTTAGAGCTTGGAATATATAAAATCCCGGCTCAAAGGTATGAATTCGAATATTTTCGATATGGTTTTTGATTATCTGTAAACATTCAACGATCTGTTCAGGGGCAAGGGAGCTTGCTTGGAATTCCACTTTTACTTCGTTTTTTTCCGGAAAAATTTCGGGTAAACTTACATCTCCCGAAGAAACTGCTTCCAAACTGGAAAGTTCCTTTAGAATAGCTTCTTTTGCTGTAATAAAATCAATGACTGTAGATTTATTTTTATCATCCATGGCTTTCATTTTACCGTTATTAAAAAAAGGTTTATGTCGTCTTTTAAACTTTGCTTGACAACGAATTTTTTTTAAATTTTTCTTAATGAACGAGGTATTTTATGGCTGATGGTTCCCTTTCCCAAGAAGATATTGATGCCCTACTAGGTGGTGGAAGTTTAGGCGGTGGTGATTTTGGTGGCGGTGGCGGAGATAATAGTGACGATCCATTTGCTGGAATGAACCTAGGCGGTGGTGGGGGAGATGGTCCTAGCTCAGATGCCATTGCGGCTGCCTTAGGTCCAGGATTTTCCCCGCCTCCTCAAACAGCGAAACCTTCCGCAGGTAAGATGGGCGGCTCGATGGCATCTTCTAGTTCTAATTTGAATTTACTCATGGACGTGACCATGTCTCTCACAGTAGAGCTTGGAAGAACGAATATGTACATCAAAGATGTGTTGCAGTTGTCCGAAGGTGCGGTTGTGGAATTAGATAAAAATATTGGAGAAGAGTTAGATTTACTTGCCAATGGAAAGATTATCGGGCGCGGAAAAATTATTATTTTAGATGATTATTATGGAGTGCAAGTGACTCATATCATTGATCCTATGGAGCGATTGGCGATGGGCTAAAATATGAGACTAATCGTTATTAGCTTTTCATTTTTTTTATTTACTAGTTTTATCCTGACTTGTTCCCCAAAACCAAAAAAACCTTTTCCTTTTGGTAGTTCTATTGAATCCAAAAAAGTAGACACAACAGGAGATGGTAAAATTGATACCCAAGGGTATTATATGAATGATGCGGGTAATTACCGTTTGCTCTACAACGAGGTAGACAGGAACTTAGATGGGTTCAGTGATTTTATGTTATGGGTTGGATCTTCTACTTCGCAGAAACAAGAAGGTCAAGTCAAAGAAGTTGTCAAAGTCCATGAAGAAGAAGATGACGACTACGATGGTAAAGTGGATACTCTTCGGTGGTATTTGCCAAATGATTTAATCGCCCTCACCCAAAACGATGATGATAAAGACGGTTACTTCGAAACTACCATTTATTATAATTTCAAAAAACTTCCCATTCGAACAGAAGTAGATACAAACTCAGATGGACGTGCTGATAAAATTATCTGGAATACCCGCGCGGAAATAGACACTGACTTCGATGGATTTCCTGACTCCTATCTAGAAGCACCTACCAAAGTAAAACTACTTAGCAATATTGACCGCAAAATCGATATTAAACCCTTAGAAAAATCCAAGTCCTGGTTTTTAAATCCAAGTTTAATACCGGTAGATTACAAAGCGATCATTGGAAGCGGGTATTAGGGATTAAATCTTTTTTAACTCTGTAACAAAGGACTTGTACATTTCCTTTTCTTTTAATTCCCAATCAATTAAACCGAATGCGGTTTCGGGATTCCAACGAGAATAATCAGCTCCTTTAAAATCAGTTAAAACCCAGAAATAACAATCAATTCGTTTGCTTAAAGAGTGGAGATAAATCTCTTTATAGAGTTGTCCGATTTCGGTTTGGGTGATTTTTAACCATAGGGGGCAAACTCCGATTTCACTTATGATAAATGGTTTTTCAACTGCTCTATATTTATGTAAAACAGTATCTATGATTCCAGCAATGGTCGGAAAATAGATATTAGCCGGTTTTTTTGCAAAATAACAAATTGGGTCATAAGGGTGAAAGTTGTAAATATCAATGTATTTATCAATGCCTTGGTCAATACATTCTTGCATATAGTTAATTCGTTGAAACGGGGCAACTACTCGTATGTCGTCACCCATAAGACCACCGAAGATGGTTTTATTTTTAGGATTAATTTTTTTGATAATAGGAGCGGCGGCTGCGACTAATTCGACGTATTCGATAGGCTCAGGGTTACGAACCCAAAAGCGGAGAGTGTTTGGCTCGTTCCAGATTTCCCAATGAGTAATTTGTGTTTTGTAACGCTCTGCATTTCTTTCGCAGAAAGTTTTATAATGATCCATTGTGTCAAAGGGAGATCTAAAACGAAGAGAAGGAATCATACAATTGATAAAATTTCCCGGCACAAGTCCAGTTAATAGACCCAAAATTTTTATATTAGCACGACGAAGTTCTTCTACAAAAAAATCCATCACAGAATCAGGAATGATTTCATAGTAGTTAAATTCCAGTCGAACCCACTCGACTCGTAGCTCTTGCAGATAATGGATGTAAGTCTTTAGAGAATTTTCGTCCTGGTGTTTTAATACTACATTGATTCCAAGTCCCGGAAATTTCTTTAACGATGAAGTTTTTGCTAGAATTTGCGGTTTTTCTACCATTTTCGATTTTATTGTTTGTGGAGATTTTTTAGTTTCTGAAATCGTTTTTTTGGAAGTAGGGCGGGATTTTGGTAGAGCCGTTTTAGAAGTTTTCTTCGAACTTGGTTTCATAACGTAATGTTTTTTTGAATGGAATATTTATTCCAGAAATTTTTTTAAAAAACAAAAAGATTTCCGCCTGGCAATGCTACTAAGTTAAGAATTTTTCACCACGAAGAGCACGAAACTCACGAAGGCTTTTCAATCGAATCTTTTCTTTTCACATTCGGCAAGCTCAGTGCATCGCTTCGCGTTCTTCGTGGTAAAAAGAATGTTTTTACATAGTCCGTGAGTAATTAATTTTTTTGACAGATGCAGCTTCTCTTGTTTGTTATTAGTATAGTAACTGACTTTACGCAAAAAAGGAAAATTATGAAATTTTGAAGATAAATTAAGAATATTAGAAAACGCTAATGAATTAATAAATTCAATAGCCCGCGGCAGCGAGCCCACCGCTAGGTGCAAACCTCCCGTGGACGCAGGATTCACCCGAACTCAATCATTTCTTTTGTGAAGAAATGATAATGTAAGGTGAGTATAGTTAATTTGATCGTGTAAAATTGAATTTACAGATATTATAGTGAACGAGGATATTATGATAAAACAAGCGTTATATGTATTTTTCATTTTTTGTACTATTTCTTTTTGTAGCAATGAAAAGAAAAATAGTTCTCCGCTTTCTGCATTAGGACTTCTGTTTATGGCATACCAAAATGCCACTACGATAGTGTGCACAACTGAACAATTACAAAAACAGCAGGCAAATCGAATTTACCAAACTAGTTTTGAATCGGTCTCGGAGTTTTCGTCGTTTTATATTGTTCCGCAAAATTACCAAGGAGCAGCTACGCATGATTTAAGTACAGACCAAATTCATGGTGGGGCAAAATCCCATAAAGCATGGGTTTATGCAGGTGGACCTAATTGTAGTTATCCGACAAATTGTAATCACAGAGGGTATCCCACCATTCAGTTGAATAAACTTCCTAGTGGTGGTTTTAAGACTCCGGTTATGGTTACTTATTATACATACTTAGATATGAATTTTCCTACAGGCTCTGACTGGTTTAGTTTTGCTACTTTCTCGGCAGATTCATCCGATCAGTGGCGACGGGTTGTGTTGATTAATACAGATGCAAACAATAAAGCATATTTAATGCACGTTCCCATTCACGGGCAAAGTAATCTTAGCTACCAAAATAATTCACTTACCTATCCACAAAGAACATGGGTAAAAATTTCTGCCTGTCTGGATTTTGATCCGAATAAAGGTTTTGCAAAAGTTTGGCAGGATGATGTTTTAATTTCTACAGCAGAGGTAAAAGGAGCATGTGGAGTCCTCGAACAAGCTCACTTCGGGTTGTATGCATCACCCACAGCAAGTCAGGGAACTATTTACAACGATGATTTACTTATTCAAGAAGTGGCTACTTGCCCTTAGTCGCTATTACTCTGATTTGTAAGCTACTTCCGCACCTTTTGCGGTTAATACTAGTTCGTCTCCGACTTGCTGCATTAGTCCGTAACCCATAAGAGCATGCCAGGCGTTTCGAATTTCGATTACGTCTAGTCCCCAACTTTTGATAGTGTCCATGACAATTCTTTTGTGGAGTTTGCCATTGGCGGAGATATTATTTTCTTTGAAGATATTTAGAATTTTTTCGGCTGTGTTCATACTATGCCAAGTTTTATTTGCAAAGCCATTTCGCAATCATATAACCGAATGAAACTGCCAAAAGACAAAGACTTAAATTTAAAAATACATTTAGAATTGCCGGAAGAAATTTAGCCTGTAAAAATAAATGCATGGTTTCTAAACTAAAAGAGGAAAATGTAGTGAAGCCTCCCAAAAAACCAATGAATACTAATTGTCTAAAAACAGGAATCGAATCCAGTCGGTGTTCATTTAGAGAAAAAAGAATTCCAATCACACAAGAGCCAATTACGTTTACAACAAGTGTTCCATGAGGAAAATGATTTCCGAAAATTCGATTGGTCAGGTCAGATAAAAAAAAACGAGTGACACTTCCAAGTCCACCACCTAGGAATATAAATAAATATTTCATGAATACAATCTCTCAATACGACTTTGTTATATACTCAAGCCAGATTGGTTTTCAGTAAAGAAAATTTTTTAGACAGGATTAACAAGATTTACAGGATGAAAAATCCTAAAACCAATCTAGTCTGACTATATTAAGAGCTGTATGAATTTTTAATGTAAAAAATATACATGCCTCCTAAATAAGTTCTAATCCCTTTTGGTTCCGGATATACTTGCGATACACCTAATATAGGTTCTAGAATAGGTGCACGGATAAGTACAAAAATAGGTTCAATTTTCTACAGAAATTTTTTTAACCTATCAATCTACCTAGGTGTGAACTTATCTTTGAACCTATACTAGGTGTATCCGTAACTAAAAGCAATCCCCTGATTCTGTAGGAGTTGGTTTAATTTATCGTGAGTTCGATGTAAGGATTTTGAATTTGTCATTCCCGAAATTCCACCCTACGAAGGTGCTGGATTTGCAACCAAGCAAATGGGGGGAAAAGCCGCAACCACCAAGCGACGCGAAAAGATGCTATCGGGAATCTCTAATTCTAAGTTAGATTTTATATTACTTGAGACCCCCGACAGAAAATTTCGGGGGTGACAGAGGGAAGGAGAATTTTACTTACCATTTTTAATTTTCGTTGCCAAGATGAGCGTTATATGTAATGTCTGAAAAAGATTTTTTCGTGGGAGAAAGTATGAGCCAAATCAAAAATATAGAAAAAATTCCAGAAGAAGTAAGAGAGCTTACTGAAATAGGTCTTGGTGCGGCATTAAAAAAAGGAAGCCTGGGGAAAATGAAGATTAACTTCATCCAGATTGAGAATTCTCTTTCCGGCGGAAAAACGGGAGCAGTTGTTTTGGTTGCGCGCTATGGTTTGGTTTCGCTCACCAACCGCGTAGAGGAAAACACAACCTTCGTTCGCGTTTTGAAAATTGCACCGAAAGAAGTATGCGAATCCGAAAACGAAGGTTATGTAAAAACCCGCGAGACGTTACTCGACATCTTTAGCCAAGTAGAGTATTACACGGAAGATGAGTTTGTATACGATCATACAACCGAAAAAGGCGGACTCTATCGTAAGGACTTGATTAATCAAGTCCTTACGATAGAGTCTCCAACATCTCAGAAAGATAAGTCAAAGACGTACGGCATCCTCCTCTACCAAGACGTAGGCACAGTAGCCGCAAGCGACTTAAAAGGAATTGCAAAGTACTTTACGAATAAAATCCTAAAAGCGGATAACGAGCATAAATCGGAAATCAAAGAAGATACCGAAAAATTCTCCCGCGAGTTGTCTCTTCTTATGCAGAAAGAAGTATTTTTAGGACTCAAGAAAGGTCTATATGGAACTGTAAAACGAAGAGATGTAAACCTATCTGATATCTATGGAAGTAAAATTTCATCAGGCAAAGTCAAACAGGGATTAGCCGAACTAAAAGCGATAGACGAAACACTACCCGACCATACCACGATTTTAGAATATTTTAATATCAATGTAACCTACCACGAAGTAAATTATGTACATGGAGACTTAAATCCAGAAAACGTATTAGTTTGGGAAAACGAACGCGGGTTCTTAAATTGTAAACTCATCGACTTCGGAGAAGTAATGCCAAAGAAGAGAGATAATTTTACACCACTTTTTTGGGATTACTCCCGATTACTCGGGGAAATGATTTTGAATTTTGTGGAGGAGTTACTAGTGGTAGCCGCGCCCTTCGGCTCCGCTCAGGGAGCGGACTCTGTAGATAAAGCCCTAAACGATAAAGTCCGCTCGGTGAGCGGAGCCGAACCGAGCCCAACATCTATTGATTCTATTTTAAACGATTTCTGGTCAGTTGTAGAAGCATTCTTTAAAAACGATCCATCCAAATTGGAAAATGCAAATCCAAAGATTGAGTACATCTCTAGAATCTATCTTTCGACGTTATTTGATTTTATCAACGAAGCAAAGAGTGGACTGAAAGACTTACGTCGGGCTGAGGTGATGCAGGATTACTTCTACTGCCAAATCCTATTTTTTTTGTTCTTTGCGAAGTTTCAGAAGGAGAATCCATATAAGCGGCTATTCGGTGTTAAGTTCGCTTTGAAGTTGTATGAATATGCCAATTCTGGAGAGGCTGGTTTTCAGAGTTTAATTCTTTCCCTCGAAAAATTCTACTTTGCGTTTTCCTCCTCACAGGCTAAGAACAAACAGCCGCAGATTGGTCCCGCAGTGGGAGCACGTTCTCCTTTTATGGGTCTTTCGTATTTCCAAGAGAAGGACAGAGAATTCTTTTTTGGTCGGGAGAAATTTACCGATGAACTCTTAAAAGCAATCGAGGAAAAACCAATCGTAGCCCTAGCAGGTGCATCCGGTAGCGGCAAATCCTCCGTAGTCCATGCGGGCGTGATTCCTAAGTTACGGGAACAAGGGTATTTGATTTATAAATTCCGTCCGGGGGTTAATCCTTATATGGCGGCGGTGAGGGCGTTCCATTCCACGGGGTTAAATTTCGTAGGGGACGGTCGCGACCGTCCCCTACGAAATTTAACCGAATTGATTGGAAATATTTTAAAATCCAATCCAAATAAACGAATCTTTCTACTAGGTGACCAGTTCGAGGAATTGTTTACCCTTTGCACTGACGCGACGCAGCGAGAAGACTTGGGTGCGGCGTTGATTGAGGCAGCTAAAGAATTTAAGGATAGATTTCGGTTTTTTATTACGATACGATCGGACTTCTGGACAAAACTTTTGGAGGATGCGGGTTTTGCTTCTGTGATAGGAAATTCGGGGGATTACAAGGACTTGGGAGAGAGATTTTTCCTCAGTGCCATGAACCTAGATGAACTCCGCTCTACAATTGAGAAACCTCTCGCCGTTGCCAAACTATTTATCCAAGACGGGCTAACAGATCTTATTCTCACTTCCATTTCCAAAGAACCCGGAAGTCTTCCTCTCTTAGAATTTTGTCTCCACGAACTCTGGAAAAAACAAGTTGATTACACTCTCAATTACAACGCCTACAAAGAAATCGGAGAAGTAAAAGGAGCACTCGCCACCTACGCCGATCAAGTTTACGACTCGTTATCCGTTGAGGAACAAGAGCAGTTGAAAAAGATTATGTTGCAACTTGTTCAGCCTGGTCAGGGAACGGAGGATACTCGTCGTATTGCGCTTGTGGAGGAGGTTGTAGTTGACGCTCGGTTCGGCTCCGCTCACCGAGCGGACTCTTCTGTAAAGGGAGACGGAGCGGACTCTACCGAAAAAGCCTTAAACGAGAAAGCTCGTTCGGTGAGCGGAGCCGAACCGAGCGATGTACGCGAAGGGAGGGTCTTCATCCACCACCTAGCCGATCTCCGTCTCATCACAACCGGAACCAACGAAGAAGGAAAACAAACCATCGAGGTTGTGCATGAGGCATTGATTCGAGAATGGAAGACTCTACGAGAATGGATCAATGCTGATCGAGAGTTTCGAGTCTGGCAGGAGAAGGTGCGTTATGCGGAGAAGGAGTGGAGTTCTGAGGGCAAGGAAGAGGAACAACTGCTTGCGGGAAGTGCTCTGGTTACTGCGGAGGATTGGTATTCTAAACGAAAAGCGGATTTGGGTTTAAAAGAAATCGAATACATCGAAAAAAGTGTAGAAGAACGAAATCGAATCCAAAGGGAAAAAGAAGAGGCAAAAGAGCGCGAGCGACAACGAGAACTAGACGCCCAGAAAAAAAAGAAACGATTCACACAGGTGATAGCGATAACCTCTGCGGCGGCGGCTGTGATGGCAATCGTTTTAAGTTGGTGGGCGCTGGGTCAAAAAGCAGAAGCAGTGGCAAACGGACTGAAAGCGGAAGCCTTAGTTTTAAATAACAATTATGAAAATAATAAAGATTATGCGATTAGTTATTTTGAAATGCTTACAGTGGCTTTCAAGGCAAGTGAGGTATCGGATAAATTTTCAATTCAAAAATTGAATGTATTGTCGACTTTGTACAATTTTATCTACCAACCAAAGTCCGCAGAGTTTTATTTTGAGTACAAGGATTCGGTAAAAAATTTCTCCTTCGGAGAAAGAGTAGGATTACTCCGACATTCTTCTTATGTCAGAAGTGTAAGTTTTTCCCCTGATGGTAAATATCTCGCCTCGGGTTCAGATGATAATACTATTAAAATTTGGGATTTAGAGAACGCTAAAGAAATGAAATCTTTAACGGGACATTCTTCTTATGTCACCAGTGTAAGTTTTTCCCCTGATGGTAAATATCTCGCCTCGGGTTCATATGATAAGACTATTAAAATTTGGGATTTAGAGAACGCTAAAGAAAGGAAATCTTTAACTGGACATTCTTCTTATGTCAACAGTGTAAGTTTTTCCCCTGATGGTAAATATCTCGCCTCGGGTTCAAATGATTCTACTATTAAAATTTGGGATTTAGAGATAGAGTCTATTCTCCCACTTGCCTGTGAGAAAATGCAGAACAATATGGAGCACTGGGTGCTTTTAAAAGACAAGTCTCCCGTACCTGTAAAAGAAGTAGAGCAAAACCTAAAAAAATGCAAAGAGATTCTAGCTAAAAAACCAAAGTTGGAAAAGTCGGGAGAGGAATATAAGTATTTGGCGGAGGCGAGGAACAATTTAATAGAATCCAGCAAAGCAGAAAAAGAGGAAGATAAAAAACAAAAACTAGAAAATGCCATTTCTAATTTAAAAGAAGCAGTAAAGGTAAATCCTAATTTTGCTCTCGCAAAATCTGAATTGGAAAATATTTATTTCAAATCAGAAAATCCAGATTTGGCACTGGAATATTTTCCTGAGAAGGAATACTTTTATTTAAAACGAGCAAGAAAAAGCGACGATGCAGAAAAGAAAATCGCAGACTACCAAGAAGCATTAAAAATTAATTCCAAACTTATAGTGGCAAAGAGCGAGTTAGCGCGTATTTATTTTGATGCAGGAAAAGAAAAAGAAGCATTCGAACTAGAAAAGCAGAAAGAATATTTGTATCTCTATCGTGCGAGAAAAACCGATGACAAAGAAAAGAAAATTGCAGACTACCTAGAAGCATTGAAAATTAATTCCAAACTCCAACCGGTAAAAGTGGAGTTAGCAAAAATTTATATCGAAAAAGGATACGAATTCTCCGAGAAAAAAGAATACGCAAATGCTGTCACAGAATTTACCAAAGCAATCAATCTACGACCCGACCACGCGATTTATTACGACTTCCGAGGCGACGCCTACTATGCCAACAAAGAAATCGACAAAGCCATCGACGACTACGAAACCTTTTTAGACTTAGAAAAAAGCGATCACAAACGCATGAACGAAGAAACCAAGAAGTTTCTCACCACAGAAGAAGGAAAAACAGTTTCCAAAGAAGAACTCAAGCTCGCACTCGATTTCTCCCAAAAAAGTTTAGAACTAAGTCCGGATAATCCAGATTACCTCAACACTCTCGCCGAGATCTATCTAAAGTTAGGCGATAAGTCCAACGCTAAAAAAGCCAACGATAAAGCTAAGAAGATTGCAGAGGAGGAAAAGGATGCCGAGTTGTTAAAGGGGATTTTGGAGAGATATGGGAGGTTGTGATTTTTGTTGGAGGCGAACATCCTCATTGAATATGAACATTTACAATGAAGGCGAACATCCAAAATGAATGCGAACATCCAAAACGAATGCGAACATCCAAAACGAATGCGAACATCCAAAATGAATGCGAACATCCAAAATGAAGGCGAACAAACGTTTGTTCGCCTTCATTTTGGATGTTCGACATGACGAAAAACGTATATGCGTTCAACGAGGATGTTCGACATGACGAAAAACGTATATGCGTTCAACGAGGATGTTCGACATGACGAAAAACGTATATGCGTTCAACGAGGATGTTCGACATGACGAAAAACGTATATGCGTTCAACGAGGATGTT
>JAGOHK010000063.1:0-15410 GCA_017996175.1 Leptospiraceae bacterium | reverse complement strand
TCAACGAGGATGTTCGACATGACGAAAAACGTATATGCGTTCAACGAGGATGTTCGACATGACGAAAAACGTATATGCGTTCAACGAGGATGTTCGACATGACGAAAAACGTATATGCGTTCAACGAAGATGTTCGATATCACGAAAAACGTATATGCGTTGAATGAAAATATTTGTCACAACAATGAAACATTTCCGTCTAAAGTAAAATGAAACATCGAAATTCACAAAAGAGAATTTATATTAAAGGCGGAATATATTTTATTACCACGAATACCAGAGAGAGGTTTCCATTTTTTGAGAATGATTTGCTTTGTGAGGTAATGGTGAATCAAATAGAATTTTGTAAACGAAACTACGAAATTGATATGTATGCCTATAAAATAAATCCAGATCATTTGCATTTATTATTTTCTGTTGGGAATCAATTTACAATTTCCGATGTTATGTTTTCTTTAAAGAAGCAAACGGCACATGGTATCAATCAAATTCTTGGATTTGTGGATATAGCGGAAAATACGCGTAATTCGGAACTTGCCCAATTTATTTCCTCCAAAAAAATTCAATTTGGGGAGATTCATAATCTACCAAGATTTCGTTGGCAACATTCATTTCACGATCATTACATTCTAGACGAAAAAGATTTATACTTCCATATTGAATATATACGAAACCAATATATCCGTCATGGTTTGTCGGAAAATAAATGGTTGTATATAGACCGACGATTTGATTGAGATCCATAATGAAATCGCAAGAACCGCGCGAGTCGAAATCGAAAGAATCGAAATCGAACAAAATGAAGGCGAACAAACGTTTGTTCGCCTTCATTTTGTTCGACTCTTTCCTCGAAGAATTTCAAAAAATAGTAAAAGAATTTCCAAACTCAATTGCTATTTCCTCTGAATCCGAAAAAATTTCTTATTACGAACTGGATTTGCGGGTAACGCAGATTAGTTGTCATTTCTATGAAGCTGGAATTCGAGAAGGTGATGTTGTGGCTTTGTGGATGGAGAAATCTCTTGAATACATTGTATATGTTTTAGCAATTTGGAGATTAGGGGCAGCATTCTTACCGTTAGACGCAAAGACTCCCAAGGCTCGTGTAGATTGGATTTGTAGAGATGCGAAAGTGAGGTTGTTGGTTACTGGTTCTAGTCGTATGGTTCGGCTTCGCTCACCAACCGATATGAAACTCCATCCACTAACCGATATGAAATTCCGCTTGCTAGAGCTACCGAACATGGTTCGACACACAAGTTCGGAAGCTGATACTCATTGGAAGCTCCGATCTCCAGACGATCTAAAACTTCATTCACTAGAGTTACCAACAATCAAATCCGATGTCGCCTACATCATATATACCTCTGGTTCGACTGGAAATCCGAAAGGGGTTGTGCTTACTCACGAAGGAATTGTTAACTTTTTAGAGAAACAAATCGAAGTGTTTCAAGTTAGTCCTAAAAGTAAAATTTTGCAATATCTCTCCATTGGATTTGATGCTTCCATTTCTGAAATCGGCATAACGTTATTATCCGGTGCGGAAATTCGAATTGAAAAAGAAGAAAATCTTAAATCTATAGATCGACTCATTGAGATTCTAGAGCGAGAGAGGATTACTCATATTTGCCTTCCGCCTTCCTTACTTCCTATTTTACCAATCGAAAAAATTCCAATTACCTTAGAAACGATTGTCATCGGAGGAGAGGTATGTCCCGTAACTACAGTGCGAGAGTGGACTAGGAAGTTCCGAATTGTGAACGTTTACGGACCAACGGAAGCAACAGTTTGTTCTAGTCTTGTCGTTTGTGAGCCAAATTGGAATAAACCGCTCATTGGAAATCCAATTCCCTTTCGGGGCTTTCATATCTTGGATGAGGATTTATCCGAAGTAGGAGAGGGGGAATCGGGGGAATTGTATTTAAGTGGAGTAGGACTTGCGCGGGAGTATTTGAATTTGCCAGAATTAACGGATGAAAAATTTATTCTTCTAAATGGAATTCGAATGTACAAAACCGGCGATCGTGTTCTAAAACATTCTTCAGAGGAAATAGAGTTTTTAGGTAGGATGGACAGACAATTTAAACTGAGGGGAAACTTGATCGAACCAAGTGAGGTAGAACGAGTATTAGCCGCATTTCCTGGAATTTCTTTTGCGTATGTGATGAAACGGATATACCGAAGGGAAGTTTTAGTAGCCTATTTAAAATGGAACTATAATGATTCTGTGGATACTCCTTGTCATCCTGAGGAGCAGTTTCCAAACTTACAACTCGAAGGATACGATGACCCAAAAAAGAATTTCATACAAAAAATAAAACAACATATCTCTACTTTACTTCCTAAATGGATGATACCGGAGCGATTTGTGTTCTTAGAAAAAGTTCCTCTGAATGCAAATGAGAAGTTAGATGTAAATGCTTTGCCTGAATTAGAAATGACTCGACCTTCGTATCTTCCTCCTTTCAAAAATCCAGAATCTGAGAAAGAAATAAAACTCTGCGAAATCTTTGAGAGGATACTCGGTATTCATCTGATCGGGATTGAGGATGATTTTTTTTCTCTGGGAGGAGATTCTATATCTATGATTTCCCTTTTGACTGAGTGTAGTCTAATTGGAATTACCCTTTCACCGGAAGCATTCATCCAAAACCCTACCGTTGCAGGAATTCTAAAATTAGAATCAGTAGATAAGTCTCATTTTTCGAGTGTAAGATTTCTAAACAAAGAAGCGGAACTTGGAACTGAAATACTTTCGGCAATACAGAATATTCCGCTTACTACAAATAGATTTTCTAATATTTTACTTACCGGCGCAACTGGATTTTTAGGCTCAAGGATTTTATACGAATTGACACTGAATTTTGAGGCAGAGATTTATTGTATCGTTAGAAATATTTCCACTCGTGATCCTAGAAAACTACTAGAAGAAATTTACTCCAAACAAGGAATTCAAATAGAAGATTGGACTAAGATTCATTTTCTAGAAGGAGATATTTCTAAGCCCTGCTTAGGTCTTTCCAAATTTCACTGGGAATTCTTAGCGAGTAAAGTCGATACTGTATTTCACTTTGCGGCAGAGGTTAATTTAGTTAAGCCGTATAATCAGCTAAAACCGGCTAATATTGATTCAACCCGCGAAATTCTAAGGTTTTGTTTGACTCTGACTCGTAAGTACTTGCAGTATGCTTCTACACTTTCTGTATTTGTTTCTTCGGATGATTCTAGAGATACTTTTTTTGAATACGATAAGCTAGATACAATGCAAGAGGTATATGGTGGATATGCGCAGTCTAAGTGGGTGAGTGAAAAAATTTTACAGAACGCACTAGAAATTGGAATGGATTCTATTTTTATATATCGCTTTGGATTGATTACAGGGGATAGTAAAACTGGGTTTAGTAAGCAGGATGATTTTTTCACCGAATTCTTAAAGTCTCTAGTCAATCTAAAAGTTTTGCCAGACTTTGAAACTCAAGATATACAAGTTGATATTACACCTCTCGATTATGCGGCTAAGGTTTGTATTGCGATCTCAGCGAGAACAGAATCTTATTCTAAAATTTCTACTTTTCATATCGCAAATCCAATTCCTTTAAAACTTTCTGAATTGAAATTGATTTTGCAATCATTTGGAATCGAAATTTCGGAAGTTTCGAAGGAAGGTTTTATAGAAAAATGCAAATCAAATGAATTAGAAAATTCTTATTTTTATTTATCTCTCTCTCGTTTGCTTCTTGAGAAAGATGCATTTACTCTTATTCGTCCACTGGATTTATTCCAAGCAACTGGAATTCGTTTTGATTTTACAAATTCAAATAGAATTTTATTTGACCAAACGATTACAATCCCTTATCCCGATAAAAATTTATTGGAAAAATATTTGCAATTCCTTGTTAATTTTAAATTATAAAACGAACAATTTGAAAAAGAAGGCGAACAAACGTTTGTTCGCCTTCCTTTTCAAATTGTTGGCTTCATTTTCAATTTGTTCCTTTTCAAAAAAGGTTTATTTTTCTAGATTCTACTTGCAACATTCGAGTAATTTTTTTCCTGTATCCAAAGTAGAAACTTATAAAGTAGGGAAAGACATGAGTAAACCATCATTGCCTCTCGGAAAACAAGTAGCCTATGCCATTGGGCAGTTAGGCTGGTCTTTGTTGATTAATATAATTGGAACTTGGCTTGTTTATTTTTATTTACCGCCTAAGGATGCTGGTATCCCAATTTTAATTGTAGATACAGCGATCTTGGTTGTGTTTAATGTGATAGGGATTGTTTCTTCAGTTGGTAGACTTTGGGATGCGATAACAGACCCAATCATCGCCAACAAGAGCGATCAGTTAAATACGAAGTGGGGACGCAGGATTCCCTTTTTGGCGACAGGTGCAATGCCTGCTGCTGTGTTTTGTGCGTTAGTTTTTATGCCACCTGATTCAGGAACGTCTACCTTGAATTTAGTCTGGCTTGTTGGGGCGCTTTTTTTATTTTATTTATTTCTTACCATGTATGTTACACCTTATTTTGCTCTCATTCCTGAACTTGGGCATACGCCAGAGGAGAGACTTAATATTTCCACTTATATTTCGGTTACTTATTTTCTTGGGATTGCGATTGCTAGTTTTGCACCTGGAGTTTGGGGAAGACTTTTGGAGGAGCCGAGTTTTGGACTGAATAAAGTACAAGCTATGCAGTGGACACTTGGACTCTTCTGTGGGTTTGCAACCTTTTGTATGTATTTTCCAGTATTTGCAATTGATGAGAAGAAGTATTGTGAGTCAGAGCCGTCTAACGTTCCCTTTAAGGAAGCTTTGATTCTTACATTCAAAAATAAAAGTTTTTTATACTTTGCCCTTTCTGATTTTGCTTACTTCTTGAGTGTGACTATTTTACAAACTGGTCTTATTTACTATGTTACCGTTCTCCTTTCCCAAGAAGAACAAATGCAGGGTGAGCTTATGACTGTGCTTGGAATTTTTTCTTTTGTCCTCTATCCTGTGGTGAATGTCGCTGCCAGGAAACTTGGAAAGAAACCTGTCGTCTTATTTGGATTTGCTGTATTTCTTTCTTTATTTATTTTCATCTACTTTTTGGGAGAAGGAGTTCCTTTGCCGAAACTCTTACAGGCGTATATGATTGTAATTGTTGCTGCTATTCCTATGGCAATTCTTGGGATTTTGCCAAATGCAATACTAGCGGATATAGCAGAATTAGACGCTATCAAGACAGGTTCTCGTAGAGAGGGACTTTTTTATGCAGGTCGAACTTTAATGCAAAAATTTGGTCAAACAATAGCTATTTTACTTTTTACAAGTCTACTACTATTAGGTAGAGACGCTTCTAATCCGACAGGAATTCGTCTCACCGGACCTGTTGCTGCTTTTTTTTGTTTTTTAGCAATTGTTCTTTTTATGAAATATAAAGAAAAAGAAACACTAGAAGAGATTGAAAGGTCAAAGGTAAAATAAAACCTGACAATTACGGTTATTTGGAGGACTTAATTATGAGGTACAAAATAGAAATTAGTAAGTTAAAGAACGGTTATATCGAGGCTAAACTTATTGATGCTGCAACAAATCACCCTATTGAGTTCAGAATCTGTGATACTGAGCAATATGTTCAATCTCAGATTGCGGATTGGCATAAGAGATTTAGAATGAATGAGCCCAAGGAAGATGATATTAAGAAATAGTATAAGCTTTCTTCTTATAGGATTATTCATAAATTGTTCTACTTTATCATTTGGGAAAAGTAGAAACGATTTCTTTGATTACCACGACCCAAAATTTCAATGTTTAGCGGAAGCAGGCTGGAGAGATCCAGACCTGTTCAGTCGCTACCAAACTCTAGGTTGGAATGTTTTTCGCCAAAGATACAATGAAGAAAATGCAAAAATCAAATCAGCAAATACTGTAATTGTAGGAAATAGTTTAATTCAATTATTTGAAGATAGGCTCATTCAAAAAGAATTCCCGAACCTGGGTGTTGTAGGTCGTGGGATTGGAGGCGACATGACAGAGGGACTTCGGACTAGACTTCCTGACAATGTGTTTGCTTTAAATCCTAAAACTATCATTATTGAGATCGGGGGAAATGATTTAATTTTTGGAAAATGCCTATCCTTTACAGAAAAAAATATCCGTGGGATAATAGAAGATATTCGCAGTTATGATAAAAAAATCAAAATAGTATTTCTTTCGATTCCACCCACAAAAAGTTCTAATCTAAATGCGATAGTTCCTATTCTGAATGCAAATATTCAAGAGTTAGCAAGAGAATACAATTTTATTTATCTAGATTTATGGAAGTACATGCGAAATAATGACCTACCCATAATCAAAGAGGAATATGTTCGTTATGCTGAGTCTGGCAAAATGGACAAAATACATTTTAATGAAAAAGGATACGAGGTTATCGGTCAACTAGTCAGACCTTTACTTAAGTAAACAGATGCTTATTTTTATCTCCTCTTCGGGAAATCCTCTTTCCATTAAACAAGAGTTAACTTCCTATTCCCCCCCCATTACTTATAGATATTCTAGTTCTATTCAAAATTTATATGCCCATTATTATTATACTGAAAAAGAAGTTTCACGAGATGATTTAGTTCGGTTGCGAGAGAATTTAGCTCCATTGAAAATAGATGTAATCTATGTGAATGCATTAATTGATAGGAGTAAAAAATCTCTCTTTACATTTGATATGGATTCAACTCTAATCAAAGAGGAAGTGATTGATGAACTTGCTCGGAAAAAAGGTGTTTACGATTTGGTTTCTCTGGTCACAAAAGAAGCAATGGAGGGGAATTTAGATTTTGATTCTGCTCTTCGTAAACGATGTAGTTTTTTGGATGGACTTTCTGAAAATATATTTCAAGAGATTTTTGAAAAATTAACACCTAGTGAGGGAGTGGAGGAAGTTTTACCTTTGATTCAAAAGGAAAAGGGGATTGTCGCCATTTTTAGCGGAGGGTTTATCCCTGTAATAGAAAGATTTGCAAAAAAGTTCTCGATAGATTTGTATTCTGCGAATTCTTTGGAGATGGTAGATGGTGTTACCACTGGAAAGATTTTAGGAAACATTGTGAATAAAAATCGCAAAAGAGAGCTTTTGGTTCACCACAGGGAAAAAAATCAAATTCCGATTTCTCAAACGGTGGCAGTTGGAGATGGATCGAACGATTCATCTATGTTAAATGAAGCTGGAATTGGAATTGGATTTCATGCAAAATCAGGTTTAAAAAAAGAAATCCTAAATTGGATAGATCATCATTCTATGCTTAGTTTATTATTTTTATTTGACTTACGTGATTAGAATACTATTTCAAATTGGGTTTTAGTTTCTTCGAGGAGGCGAAATTGAGTTTTATTTCTATTACTAGGTTATTTATTTTATTATTCACAATTTTGGGTTGCTCTTCTGTAACTACTCTAACAGACGTATCCTCTAAAATGGAGAAACCGGAGATTGTATTCGAAACTCCCTCTGCACCAGAGGCGCCACTTGTGTTTGATGAAAAAGATTATAAGTCTAGAAAATCTTCTAAGAAAAAACCTTTTTTTACATTTGCACCCATTTTATTTCCGGCTGGATTTAACAATGAGCTAATCGCTATTTTCCACCAAGAAAATCGTATGTTCTGGCAAAACACTGAATCTAAAGAAGTAAAAGTTCCAATTGATGCATGGAAAAGCCAGGAGAATCTTAGGAAGGAATTTTTAGATCAGGATATAGATTCTTTTATTAATACAGAACTCGGTTTCGACGGAGAAAATCTTAGAGTCAAACAAACATTCATTGATCCAGTGAATCAAAAGGAATATGGTTCCATTGAATATGAAATGGCAGTTATATTTCCGGGGACACCTGAATCAAAAGCAAAATTAGAATTATATAAAACTGAAAATAAAATAAAAGTACTAGAAGAAATCAAAGTTCCAATTTTAAAATTTGTAAAGCGACCTGACCGCAATTTACAGATTGCTCTTCTTCGTTCGACTGTATCCGCTCATTTGAATGTTTCCTCTTCTTCCAGTGATACATTATTCTATTTGGATGGAAAAGAAGTGGGGAAACTTCCCGTTAGGCGCATGATGGTTCCAGACGGTCCACATCAAATTACTTACAAAAAAACAGGATTGCCACCGGTTAATAAAAAAATCCTCACTCGTGCAGGGGAAGAAGTAAATTTAATTCATGAATGGGAAGACGATCTAAGTGTTGGTTCGCTAAAATTATTTAGTTTTCCAAAGGGATTAAAGGTTTCTTGGAATAAGGAAGTGAAAGGGGAAACCCCGTTTTTCCTCTACGGAATTAATCCCGGAAAATACAAGATGGAATTTTCCAAGTTTCATGAACTCAAAAAAACAAATGTACTCCTCCGAGAGTTTGATGTAGATGTAGAACCTAAGAATACTACATCTTTATTTTTCCCAATGGAATTGTATGATGCTTTTTCCTCTACTGCGGTAGATTTATGGATGCCTGTTCTAGGTGGGGTTAATGTCAATTACACTGGAAATTTAAGTTTCGAAAATAGAAGTGGACTTGTAATTGAAAAACCAAAAGGAATTGTAAGTCAGCCAATACTCCCTGATTCAATGGATATTAGTTCTGCTTTTTTTCTGCCTTCCGAAATGGGCTCTGGAAATGTATCTTTTTCCTTACTAACTAAAAATTCTATTTTTACATTAGAAGCAGAAAAGGAAAAAGTTTTTCTTTATAAATTTCCATCTAGTGGAAATTCTATAGCGGCATACAGTTATGAGCCACAAGTCAACGAACAACATCGGGATTTTAAGTTTGTTACGAATAAGGAAAATAAGACGATTCAGATATATTTGAAAGACAAAAGAATCTATGAAGATACAATTGATTTTTCTGATACATGGAAAATTTCTGTTTTACTTCGTGGAAATGCTTCTCCAAAAGTAAATGCACTTCGTTACCTTTGGATTCAATATCCCAAATACATCCAACTATTAAAATCGGAATGATATACAAATAACAAGAAACTGATTACCACCCGCCAAGGCTATGCACACTGATACTTGCCCTGAGCGGGGTCGAAGGGAAAGAACGATAAAAAATGATATGGACTCAAACCAAATTACAAATATTAGAGAACTATCGTATCTTTCATCGGTGCTCTCGGTGTGCATCGGTGGTAATCCTTATATTTCAACTCAACTGCGTATCAACCCAAGAATCCGATGTTAGAGCCAAAGAAGAGTTAGCCGCAAATACTTTAGATTTGCAGAATGATTCTGTGAAAGTAAAAAAACTTCTGAGTGAAGGAAACGAACTCTATAATAAGGATAAATTCGATGAGGCAGTCGATAAAATCAAAAAAGCAAATTCTATTAAACCAACGGAAGACGGTTACTATTTATTAGCTCTTAGTTACATTAAATTACAAACACCAGAGAGGGCTAGAGAAGTTATAGGTATCGGTCTAGGATTAAATCCAAAGAATGAAAAACTACTTGCAACTTATGCAATTGTATTCACCGCACTCGGAGAGGAAGAAAATGCGGTTAATACCTATAATAAACTACGGAAGAGTTATCCAGCCAATGAACTGTATTCGTTTAAATATGGAGTGGGGTTAAAATCGCTTTTGCGCTATGAAGATTCTTATTCTGTTCTGACTCAAATAAACGAAGAAAAATTTCCCTTGAAGCCTCAGCTTTATTTGCATTTAGGAGATATTTGTTATCATCTTAAAAAATTTTCACTCTCACTTGAATATTACTCCAAGGCAAAATTATCCGATCCAAGTTTAGATATAACGGAATTAAAGACTAAAACTAAATTGGCAGAGGCTACAAACAAGGGAGATGAATTTTTCAAAAATAAAAATTACTTTGAGGCAATTCGACATTATACGCTCTCGTTAGACTTAAAACCTGAATCAGCTTCCACTCTCGCCAAACTAGGAGAAACTTATTTTTTAAATAACCAATTGGATAAATCGGAGGATTGTTTAAAAAAAAGTCTCAGTTATGAAAGTAAAAATAAAGAAGTTTATTTGATTTTGTCCTCTATTTATAGTAAAAAGGGGAATCTCCAAAAATCTATCTCAATTTTGCAAGATGCTATTAAAATTTACCCAGAGGACTCTGATCTTTATTACAATCTAGGGCTCATTTATAAAAAAATAGGTAATACAAAACTAGCTTTAGTTTCCTTCATTGACTCAAAATATAAAAATCCAAATCATTTGCTAACAAGAAATACGCTAACACAAACTTTTTTAGATGAAAAATTTATGTTGGAAGCTCGTAATGAATTAGAGGATTTGAATGAAATAAATCCTAAAGATGAGAAAGTTCGCAAAACCATTATTAGCCTGAATAGATTAGGGGAAAATAAAAAAGTTTCTAAGAAAAAAAAGGATTCTAGAAAGAACGAAATTCAAAGTGTAGAAAAAAAAATAGAAACACCAAATAAATCAAGAATTTTAAATTCCTTTGATTCCTATATTTCATCGGGACAAAAGGAGAAGTGTTTAGTATTTTTAAAAAAAGAATGGAAAGAGGGAATTACTACTGGTAACATAGATAATCTAGAGACAGTTGCTTCTTTGTTTGCAAAGTTAGGTCATAATAATTTAGCTTTAGAAAGTTTTGAATTTATTCTAGAAAGAAAACCAGAATCGTTTATTAGTTATTATCAAATCGGGTTACTTAAATTGCCTAAAGACAGGTTACAGTCCCTTCAGAATTTCGAAAAAGCAATTGCGATAAAAAGAAATGAACCATCCTTTTACATTGCTCGTGGAATAAATTATTATAAACTAGGTAAGAGGCAGCGGGCAAGGGATGATTTCCATTATGCGCTATCCATTGAATCAGATTTAGAAATTGCTAGTTATAATTTGGGAATGATCCTTTATAATGATCATTTGTACAATGATGCAGAAAGTATTTTTCTGGACTTAACGAAAAAATATCCCGATTTTGCTGATCCTTATTATCATTTAAGTTATATTTATTTTGAGCAAGGTAAGTTAGAGGATGCAGAGAAGTATATCGTTAGTAGCCTTAATCTGGATAGAAATCCTACTTCCATTTTTGCTTATATTAAAATTTTAGAAGAAATGAAAAAAAATAATTCCAATCGAACTGATATTGATTTACTATCGCAGAGTTTAAAAAGAGAAATTGTAGAAAAATATCCTGACTCTACCTATCTTAGTAAAGTAGTTGAATCTGTTTTAAATAATAAAGAGAATAGAGTGTTAATTCAAAATTATCCTCTCTCGGATATAATAGTGTCTTCTCCTATTTTTGTGAATGGGACGATATTGTTGAATTATGGAAATTCTATTGCTCGGGTGAGCTCTGATACTAAAAATGTTCTATGGAGAAAAGAAACAAATTATCCCTACCAGTCTTTGCAAGTAGGAACGAGGGTTTATGGAATTTCTAAAACTTATATAGACCAAATAGACTTAGAGACTGGAAAAAATATTTGGAGAGCTCAAGTGGATTCTACTTTGACAGGCAAATTGGAATTAGGCGAATCTATTATTTTTTCAGGGATTCGAAGTGGAAAAGAAATTATTTATTCTTATTCTTTTGAAGGAGAATTACAATCTACTCTTTTACTCGAAACGGGAAGTAAGTGGGCGGTCACTCAAAATGGGAATGTATTTGTCTTTAGGGATACTTTTGATGGAATGGATTGGAATATATTTAATTCAAAGTTAAATAATTTAGTAAAGAGCCAAACTCTTCTTGGTCAGGATAAAGGAGAAATTTCTGTAATCGGGGTCAGTGATTCTAATTGTTATTTGCAAAAAGGCAAACAGGTTTATAAATTTGAGGTTAATGGTAATTTTTTTAGAAGTCCCAAATTAGAGAATGATCCATTGGATATTTATTTGAAAAATGATACTTTGTATTTAAAAACTGATAAAGTTATTTATTCCTTTCTTCCAAATTTGAGTAAATTAGAAAAATCAGAAATTAATGAGAATAATACTCAGTTTACAAATAAAAATAATATTTATGTATCGGCTAATGGTATTTTAACTATGAAAGATAATTTTGGGAAAATTGTTTTCTCGGAGAATATTTCTGAAAAAGTAGGCAAATCTAAATTATCCGTATTTAGTGTACTTCTAAAAAATGAAAAATAGAAATATATATAAGATAGATGATTATTTGATTTCATTTGGAACAGGGGGATTTTTACTCTGCTTTTTTATGTTTCCTATTTTCTTTCGGTTTATCGGAAAATCTAAATATATCCCAGCATTTTTGTTTATCTGCTTTTTAGTATTAGCCCCGACTGCTATGATCTTGGTAGGATATTATTTTCGAAGTAGAGAAAATAAAATAAATCGACTCCTCCACTTATTAGAAACAATTTTGGAAATAGATATACCAGACATCACAAAAGAGACACAACTTTTGCCTGACGAAATCCAAATCGCATTAGCGAAAATTCAAACTCTAGGACTTGGGTTTTATGTTTGGGATACAGAATTAAATCGAGTCTATGACAGACGGTTACTGAGCCAATATGTATTTGTGGAACTTTGTCCTAGTTGTGGAAATAAAATTGGTAAATCTTTTTCTATGATTTTAAAAGAAATTCCAAGATGTGAGTACTGTAATAATCCGATTGAAATGAGATATTGGAATGAACTTAGGATGAAGTCCTTCGAACTCATTTCTAAAAATAATTTAGAGCGATACAGGTTAGAAAGTTTTGCAAAAAAAGAAATCAGCATTCCTCTTTTGATATTTCTATTTATATTTTTCTGGCCTCTCGGTGTTTTTTATTTATTAAAATCTCAGGAGAAGAAAGAAATATAATTTCTTTTCTAGGAAAAAGTTTTTTTTAAGATAAAAACCATTGACGAATATTCAAATCTGAGCTTAATTGCACTAGTTTTTACATCACTGGGGAAATACCATGTCAGCTATTATCCATATTGAAAAAATACCTAAAGAAATACGAACACTTGTGGAAGTCGGCTTAACCAACGCGATAAAACGAGGACACCTAGGTCAGGCTAAGATTGATTCGATTCAAATTGAGAACTCTCTTTCCGGTGGCAAAACTGGCGCGGCTGTTTTTGTAGCTAGATATGGAGTAATAAACAGCGATGAGAAAAAAAATGCCACAGCTTTAGAACAAACAGAAAGTTCCACTTCTTCTACATTTATTCGTGTATTAAAAATTGCACCGAAGGATATCTGTGAAGCTGAGAATGAAGGTTATATTAAAACGAGAGAAACGTTACTCGATATATTTAGCCAAGTAGAATACTATCCTGGTGATGAGTTTGAGGATAATGGCAAACAGTATGGAATTTTACTTTACCAAGATGTTGGAACAGTTGCAGCATCTGACTTAAAAGGAGTAGCGCGGTACTTTATTAATCGAATTATTACAACATCTGTAAGTGATGAAGAGGCAGAAAAGTTTTCTAGAGAATTATCCCTGTTACTCCAAAAGGAAGTTTTTTTAGGCTTAAAGAAAGGACTTTATGGAAATGTACAACGCAAAAATGTAAATCTAACTGAATACTATGGAGATAAACTCTCTACTAAAGTCAAAGACGAATTAGCCGCTCTAAAGAAAATAGATCCTTCTATACCAGATGTGGACACTATCGTCAAATATTTTAATATACAAACCACATACCATCAAGTAAATTTTATTCATGGGGATTTGAATCCTGAGAACGTACTCGTATGGGAGAATGAACGAGGATTTTTAAGTTGTAAACTAATAGACTTTGGAGAAGTTATGCCAAAGAAGAATGATAATTTTACACCTTTATTCTGGGATTTTTCTAGATTACTAGGAGAAATGATTTTAAATTTTGTGGAAGAGATAGGAATCGGAAAATCGGATGATGTTTCGGTAAATTCCATTTTAAATGATTTTTGGTCGGTGATAGAAGCATTTTTTAAAAATGATCCTTCTAAATTGGAGAACGCTGATAAAAAAATTGGATTTATTTCTCGTATTTATCTTTCTACTTTGTTTGATTTTTTAAATGAAGCAAAAAGTGGAATGAAGGATTTACGCCGTTCAGAGGTAATGCAAGATTATTTCTATTGCCAAATTTTGTTTCTTTTATTCTATTCGAAATTTCAAAGAGAAAATCCTTACAAGCGGATATTCGGTATTAAACTCGCTGTAAAGTTTTACGAGTATGCAAGTTCGGGAGAGATTGCTCTTCAATCTGTTATTCATTCGTTGGAAAAATTTTACTTTGAATTTTCGAGTGTTAGTTCAAAAAATAAACAACCACAAATTGGACCAGTCATTGGCTCACACTCTCCCTATAAGGGTTTATCTTACTTTGAAGAAAAGGACAAAGACTATTTTTTTGGAAGAGAAGTATTTATACAAGAATTATTAAAAGCAATCGAAGAAAAACCTATCATTGCACTCGCGGGAGCATCTGGTAGCGGCAAATCATCCGTAGTCCACGCAGGAGTATTTCCCGTACTTAGGGAAAAGAATTATTTAATCTATAAATTTCGCCCCGGTTCTAGTCCAGTTCAAGCGGTTAGTAAAGCATTTGCCATAAGTGAGAACACTGGAAAAAACTCCATTGATTTGAGAAGTATTATTGGCAATGTATTAAAACAAAATCCGACTAAAAAACTATTTTTACTCGGAGATCAGTTTGAAGAATTGTTTACTCTTACTAAAGATGATTTAGAAAGAAGAGAATTAGGAGCGGCTATTCTTGATTTAGCGAAAGAATACAAAGACAGGTTTCGTTTTTTTCTGACTATCCGCGCTGATTTTTTAACTAAACTACTAGAAGATCCTTCTTTCGCCAGTGTAATAGGAGACTCAGGTACAAATAAAGCACTTGGTCAAAGATTTTTACTAAGTCCAATGAGTACAGAAGAACTTAGGTCTGCGATTGAAAAACCCCTTGAAGTAGCTAAACTCAAAATCCAAGAAGGGCTAACTGATCTTATTCTCACATCTGTTGCCAATCAGCCGGGTAGTTTACCTCTATTGGAATTTTGCCTAGAAGAACTCTGGAAGAGGCAAATTGATTTTACCCTCCATTACAATTCGTACAAAGAAATTGGAGAAGTGAAGGGAGCACTCGCTACTTATGCAGACCAGGAATACGAAAAGTTAGGAGTAATAGAAAAAGAGCAACTTAAAAAAATAATGTTACAATTGATCCAACCAGGACATGGAACGGAGGATACTCGTCGTATAGCGCTCTTAGAAGAAATGGATAGTGGGTTGCAATCCACTGTATTTGTATTGGCTGACATGCGGCTAATTACAACAGGCATAAATGAAGAAGGAAAACAAACGATAGAAGTTGTGCATGAGGCATTGATTCGGGAGTGGGGAAAACTTAGAGAATGGATTAATATAGATAGAGAGTTTAGAGTCTGGCAGGAAAA
>JAGOHK010000006.1 GCA_017996175.1 Leptospiraceae bacterium | reverse complement strand
TGTCAGTAAGAGAACCTACAGAACCGTTAAACACCACATAATCAGGAGTTTCCGTTAGAGCTTTTTCCATGTTAAATCCTTGAAGACCAGGAGCTCCGTGTTTTCCATTTGTGTAAAATTCACTTTGCACAATGTAGTATTCTTTATCTACTTTAGGCAAACCTTCTTTCGGCTCTACAAAAATAAGTCCATACATTCCATTCGCGATATGCATTCCCACGGGAGAAGTTGCACAATGGTAAATATAAAGCCCTGCGTTAATCGCTTTAAAGGAAAACTTGGACGATCTACCTGGAACTGTCAAAGATGCTCCCGCTCCACCACCTTGACCGGTTACTGCGTGTAAGTCGATGTTGTGGGGCATTTTGCTACTTGGGTGATTGTGTAGATTAAACTCAACATCATCCCCTTCTCTAATCCGAATAAAAGGACCTGGCACAGTGCCACCAAATGTCCAAAACGTGTATTCCACTCCGTCAGCCAATCGACCAACCACTTCTTGAGTCTCTAAGTTAATAATTACCTTAGCTGGATTCTTTCGAGTGATTGGGGGAGGGACTTCTGGCGCATAAGTGAGTTTAGCCTCTTCTGTAACAGGCTCTTTGTTACAAGCTGCAAACCAAATTAAGGAAAAAGCCAACAATGCGGTGACTTGCCAAAATCTTTGAAAAATAGGTTTCATAATTTCATCTCCATCTATTTTGAACCTAACACGGATTAAAATAAATTCAATTGATTTAGATCAATTTGGTATTTTTTTATTACCGAGATTTTTAATGTTCATTTTTAATCAAACATCGAATGAAATGAAGGCGAGGAAACGTTTCCTCGCCTTCATTTCATTCACCAACAAGCTTTTGAAACGCTAAAATACTTGCTATATAGGTATGGGCTGTTTCAATTTTTAGTATATTATTTCCGATAGAAAAATTCTTTGCATCATATCTTTGTAATAATTCTAATTCCTCTTGGCGAAAACCACCCTCTGGTCCAATAATCGGAATCATACCCCAATTTTGATTTAATGACAAAAGCTCTTTTGCCTCTGGATTTAGAACGAATACCTGTTTGTTCTCTTGTAAAAATTTTTCCAGCGAATTATAAAGTTTGATTGTGGGAATAGAATGGCGTTGGCATTGACTAGCAGCTTCGAGGATAATTTTATTTGACCGCTCTAAGTTGATTTCTCGTCTTTCGGATTGAAAAAAGTTGATAAAGTAAAATGCTGTTACTCCGATTTCAGTTCCTTTCTGTAATAAAAAATCTAATCTCTGTGCTTTGGGAATAGCTGAGGCAATTTCAATTTTTATATTGGGGATAATTGTTGTTTTCTTTTCAAGTAATTTTCCAGTTTTGCTTTTACTTTCTACTTGAAAAAAATACGAGACTCCTTTTCCATCTCTTACTTCAATTGTTTTACTTATATCATTTAATCGCAGACTGCGAAGATGCTCGATTTCCTCTTTATTTAAAGTAATTTCGCCAGAAAAAGTGGCATTGGGTCTAAAAAAAATCATATTTAGTTACTTAACCAGAAACTCGATTATATCATTCATTACAGCGTCGCGGATTAAGTCGCGCTCTAACAAAATTTCATGTTTAGAATCTTTTACTAATTTTATATGGCATAAATTTGTTTTGGATTGGTTAATCGCATCACATACTGACTTTTGTCCCGATGGGTGCACATAAGCGTCATATTCCGTTTGAAAAATTAGAGTCGGTATTTTAATATTACCCGCATCGCGTCTAATATCCTTTACCCCTTCATAAATTGCATCGGTAAATCCCCATGATAATCCACCCAGACTTGTCTCTGGAAATTCTTGAATGATGTACTTTTTCATAAAAAAACGATTATAACTAGTAGTATAAGTATTTAAAGTATTTTCAGGATTATCGTGTGTTGTCACAAAATGGTTAAATGTCTTTGAGCCAATAGCATACCCAGTATGAGAAAAAGTATCCCCGATAGATATGATAGCCTTAGAGATATAATCGGTATTATCTGCACCTAGAAGCCCAATTACGCTATGAAGCGGAGCGGATAATATCATTTTATCTAATGAATTTGGATTCAATTCCGCATAACGGGTAACTACCCCACCTCCAAGAGAGTGACCTAGTGCTGTAACATGATCGAATCCATGTTTTTCCTTTATAATTTTTACTAGTTGAGAAAAATCGTTTACATAATCCTCGAATTGGTTTACATATATTTTTCTGTATTCCAAAATTTCTTCTCGCATTACATCATACATATCCCATTTAGGATTCCATTCTTTGTTTTTTCCAAGAAGCCTTTCTGAATAACCATGCCCGCGGTGATTGATGATAAATATAGAGTACGGAAGTTTATTTTTTAGTAAATCATACACAACCTCCGCATATCGAATCGAAGACTCACCCGTTCCATGAGAAATAACAAGTGCCTGCGTTGCTCCATCTACTAAAAAATAATCGTAGGTAATTTTAAATCCATCTACGCCAATAAAAGAATCTCGTTTGCCCTTAGCCTTATAAAAATCAAAGATAGACTTTAACTGCCCATTGGAATCTTTAAGCCTACCCCCATCTCTACTAACGTTTATTGAATTTTCACTACTCCATTTATAAGTAGACGGTTTACTTTTTATTCCTCTTAGTTTTTCCAATTGCAATTTTGCACTCAAAGCCTGTGGTGAATTTGCGCAGTTTTTTAGAAATGTTTCATAGCTCTCTACCGTGTGCAAGTTTTTTGCAGACATAAATTCCCGGTTAGTATTTGTAGAACAATTTTGAAATAGTAAAATTAATAGAATAAATCCAAATTTTCTCATTCTGAAAGCCTTCTGTATATAGTAAAGTCCTACCATCCCCAAAAAAAGCCACCCTCGTAAAGAATAAATTATGCAGGTAATAATTTTTTCTTTAATAGTTTGACAATTTTTTAAAACAAGATTTTTCTTGAAGAGAATAAGTTTTGAGGGAACTATTTTTTTCATAAGATATTTTCTCACTAACAGATAATAACGATTACCCAGAGGATACCAATGAATATACGTATAATTACAATTTTACTTTGTGCGACAGCCCTTTCTTCTTGCAAAAAAAAAGAAGTGATTGTAGCTGACGCTGACTTTCAAAAAAAAACAATGGAAGCACTTCTGAAAGCAAAACCAGATTCGACAATTGAATTACCTGCGGGTAAATTTCAATTAGACGCTAGCCTTTCTTTAACAGTAAATAATGTAAAAATAAAAGGTCAGGGGATGGATAAAACAATCCTTTCCTTCAAAGGGCAGACATCTGGTGCTGAAGGAATTTTAATCACTGCCGATGGATTCACAATTGAAGATCTGAGCATTGAAGATACAGTCGGAGATGCTTTGAAAGTAAAAGGAGGGAATGGTCTCACGATTCGAAGAGTTCGCACCGCGTGGACTGGTGGACCGAATGAGAAAAATGGGGCTTACGGTATTTATCCAGTTCAATGTCAAAACATTTTAATTGAAGACTCAGTTGCTATTGGTGCATCTGATGCTGGAATTTATGTAGGACAATCTTCTAATATTATCGTTAGGAGAAACAGGGCTGAATACAATGTAGCAGGAATCGAAATTGAAAATTCTACTTTTGCTGACGTGTATGAAAATACAGCTACGAATAACACAGGTGGAATTTTAGTTTTTGATCTTCCTGATCTTCCTGTCCAAGGTGGGAAAAACACCCGCGTATTTAAAAATCAAATTTTTAATAATAACACAGAAAACTTTGCGCCTAAAGGCAACATTGTTGGGATTGTCCCGCCGGGCACTGGAGTTCTAGTCCTCGCAAATGATAATATAGAAATTTTTGAAAATACAATTAAAAACCATGACACTACGAATATTGCAATTACAAGTTATTTCATTGCAGATAAACCTATCAATGATCCAAAATATGATCCATACCCAGAGGCAATTTATGTCCACGACAACCAAATTTCCGAAGCTGGAGAAAATCCAAGGGGGCTAATCGTAAAAATCCTCTCTTTCAAACTAGGGAAACCTTTTCCAGATATTTTATATGATGGAATTATAGATTCCAAAAAAGCGGTAAATGGAAATATGCCGGACAACTTAAGAATCTGTTTGGAGAATAACGGAGAAGCTGATTTTGCGAATATTGATGCAGAGCATACGTTTAAAAATATTGATCGAGATATAAAAAAATATACCTGTTCCCATCCAAGATTAGCGGTAGTTTCAATTCCTGGAGTGAAATAAAATTTATGATAGATTTCATATCATTAAGGCTAATGAAAGTTAGCCAATCATGTTTCCATAATACGTTCAGTGCAGATGAAAAGCGATTTTATTTATTAAAATCATCTATTCAAAAATTAATAATACTTTGTTTAATGGTTCTTTTTTTTCAATGTAAAAATAGAAATGCAGTAAACCTAGTCATGGAAGAGCCGTATCCGGAAAGACTTTCCGAATGGAATTTATTTGTGGGAAAATTGGCAGACTTAAAACCAAATAAAGGTGTAATTCCATACGAACTCAATATGCCACTTTTTACAGACTATGCGAGCAAAAGTAGATTTATATGGATGCCGGAAGGAAAATCCGCTATATACAATGAAGGGGGAACTCTTATTTTTCCGACAGGGACAATTATTTCTAAAACTTTTTTCTATCCAGGAGATACGATTGGTTATCCGGAAACTAAGAATAAATTAATTGAAACAAGACTTTTAATTCGAACAGAGTCTGGCTGGACTGCACTTCCCTACATTTGGGACAAAGATTTGCAAGATGCAAAATTGGAAATCGCTGGAGGCAAACAAGATATAACCTACCAAGACCAGACTGGCAATAAACATGAGTTACACTATGTTATCCCCAATACCAACCAATGTAAAGGTTGCCATGAAAACGAAAAACAACTTCAACCAATTGGACCTAAAGCGAGAAACTTAAACAGACTCTTTGCTTACGAAGAGGGAGAAAAAAATCAATTACTAAAATTAAAAGAAATAGGATACCTATCTGGTCTACCTGACTTAAAAGAAATTTCATCCCTTGCTGATTTTCATTCCAATGAAAATGGAACTCTATCTGAATTTGCAAGGGGTTACTTAGATGTAAACTGTGCACATTGCCACAATCCAAACGGTCCTGCAAATACATCAGGGCTTATGTTAAATTATGCAGAGACCAACCGAACAAAACTTGGGTTTTGTAAAGCGCCTGTCGCATCAGGAAAAGGATCTGGAAATTTGCGATTTGACATCGTGCCCGGAAAACCGAACGAATCAATTCTTTACCATCGAATGAATTCGGATGTGCCGGATATTATGATGCCAGAACTCGGTAGAAGCATTATCCATAAGGAAGGAGTTGAATTAATTCGAAAATGGATCGAATCCGAAAAAGGAAATTGTATATAAATCTGAAGATTGCTCTAGTTTTAAGTTTGACATAGGCAAATACTCTGATAGAATGACCGCAAAATGACTTAGGTTGAATTGTTTTCATTAGAGTAGCTATGGAAATAAAAAGAAAATTAAGTCTAGAGATTTATATGAAAGAAATTTTACTCGGGCGAGTAATTCCTAAACTAGCCGTCCTGCTAATGGTTTTTACTTTGTTAGAATGCCCCAAGGGACCTTCCCCAAAATTACTTGGCACCTTGGGCTTAGAGAATTCCGTTGCCCCGATTACTGTTACAGAATCGAATTCTGCTACATCCGTAAAGGAGGGTGTTGGTAGCGATACATACACAATTGTATTACAAACAGAACCAACGTCAGACGTTACAGTAAGTATTACATTCGATACTACACAATTACGAATCAATGCTTCCACCACAAGTCCCGTTCAACTGACTTTTACCACATCCAATTGGTCAACAGCTCAAACGGTAACAATAGAAGCGTTATACGATAGCATTGCAGAAGGAACACATACGCAAACAATTACACAAACCTCTGCCAGCTCCGATGCAGTCTATAATGGTATAACTATTCCTAGTGTAGTAGTTTCAGTAGAAGATACGACAGCCGCAACAGTAAACGGAAGTTTTCAAAGCGGTAATCATACATTATCCACTGCTTCCGATGCCGTATTACTTGGAACAGCAGTTGATCCAACAAAAGCATTCGTAACATGTAATGCTAAGTTGACTAGCTCCAATACAAACAGAGCTATTACTTGTCAACTGAATGGGGCTGGTACGCAAGTAATCATCCAGTCAGGTGGCGGACTTGGTGCTGTAGTCGATTGGTATGTCATGGAGTATTCCGCAGGTGCGTCTGTGCAAAGAGGATCATCTTCGTTAGCCACAAGCGATAGTTTATTAAATGTAACCTTAACAACTGTGGCAACTGCAAAAACATTTGTGATAGCTTATACTAGATCCTCAGTAGCAGGAACTACTAATGATGAAAATAGAACAATTATGGCAAGACTAACTAGTTCCACCAATTTAGAACTCACCCGACACAAAACAACAGCAGCGGCTACAGTTGAATGGCAAGTTATTGAATTTAACAGTGCAAATGTTCGATCAGGTACTGTGAACCTAGCTAACGGAAGTTCCAATACGACAGCCGCTCTAGGTAGTACTGTGAATCTGGCTTCCAGTTTTTTAATATTCAATTATAAAGCAGCAAGTGCAATTGGGGGATTTGAGACAAACTATTACGTGCGCGGTTCCTATTCAAATTCTTCTACTCTAAGTTTTACTCGAAGGGGAAATAACCAAACTGTAGACATATCATGGTTTGCCGTTGAAATGGGTGACGGAACAACTGTGCAAAGCGGATCAACAACTATTACAGGCACTGGCGGAGGTACAAATACAAGTATAACGGATACTCTAGGTTCTTCAGTGGCTACCACCAAAAGTATGATCGTGTTTTCAAATGACACACAATCTGGTAGTTCATCCGACGCAACCCAAGATTCTGGAACGTATACCTCTACTTTTATTCTACCCACTCCAACAAATCAAATTCAATTCACTAGAAATAACGATGAAAATAACGATGCAACCCTGGACTGGTTTGTGATTTCCTTTCCGTAAAAATAAAACGAACCTTAACTCCCAATCAACTGTAAAGTGTTTACTACCGTCGCATCAATTTTCTTTAATCGTTTTGTATCTGTATCAACACCGGCATATACGAGTTCGCCGTAACATAGAATTTCATTACCACGAAAGATTGCAAATTTCCAGAATATTTTAACTCCTTCGTATTCTGGATTTAGGCAAATGTCTAGCTCATCGTCAAACTTCGCTGGGGATTTGTATTCAATGAGTGTGCGGATAACATGAAAATCCATAGAATACTTTTTCACAAAGTCTAAATAGGTGTAACCGATTGCCCGAAAGTATTCCGTGATCGCAGTGTCAATGTAGGTAAGATAATGCGCGTTAAACACAATACCTTGTAAGTCTACCTCAGCATATCTTACTCGAATGGTTGTAAAAAATTTGAATTCTGGTTTTGTTAGTTCTTTAGTCATTGCATCACCTTTAGCTCTTAAAGATTACCACCGATGAATGGATTCGACAGGCTCACCAACCGCACCGATAACGGAACGATAAAAGATACGATGATTTTACTTTGGTTATGGAATTAAATAATATGCAAAACGACAGATGCAATAAATCGAATAGGAATATCATAATCCAAAAACCCTCGTTCCGTTATCGGTGTCCTCGGTGTCCATCGGTGGTAATCTTGAAATATCTACATTAGTCCTTTCAATTTTCCTTCTACTTTGACTTTCATTTCTTCGAAGCCTTTTTTGCCGAGGAGGGCGAACATATTATTCTTGTAATCCTCCACTCCGGGTTGGTCAAATGGATTTACTCCAAGCATATATCCCGAAACTCCACAAGCGTATTCATAAAAATAAACTAACTCTCCGCATACTTCGGGTGAAATTTTTGGAATAGAAATTTCGATATTAGGAACTCCGCCTTCGTAGTGGGCAAGTTTTGTCCCGTTAATTGCTTGTTCACCGATATAGGAAAGTTTTTTTCCTGCAATGTAGTTAAGTCCATCTGGATCACCGGCAAACTCTTGTATGACGCTATCACGATTTGGTGATTGGATATGAAGGACTGTTTCGAATAGTTGGCGTTCTCCGTCTTGGATATATTGACCCATAGAATGTAAGTCACTTGTGAAATCCACACCTGCTGGAAAAATTCCGCGTTTGTCCTTACCCTCACTTTCTCCGAAAAGTTGTTTCCACCATTCAGTAAAGTAGTGTAGTTTAGGATTATAATTTACCATGATTTCGATTTTTCTGCCGGATTCATAAAGTGTATTTCTTAGAGCCGCGTAGTAACAAGAAAGATTTTTTACAGGGTCTTTTTCATTAGCTAAAAATTCTTGCATCGACTTTGCGCCTTTTACAAATTCAGAAATGGAAATTCCAGAAGCGGCAATTGGTATTAACCCCACAGGAGTTAATACAGAGTATCTCCCACCAACATCATCTGGAATTACAAAAGTTTTGAGTCCATATTCATCCGAAAGTTTTTTGAGTGCGCCTTTCTTTGCATCAGTCGTAGCAAAAATTCGTTTCTTTAAATTTTCTTTTCCGTATTTTTTTTCTGTGAGTGCAAGTAGACTTCTAAAGGCAAGTGCTGGTTCTGTCGTTGTGCCTGATTTTGAAATTACATTTACGGAAAATTCTTTGTCTTGTAAAAAATCCAACAAGTCATTGTGGTAATCCGGGTCGATATGATGCCCTGCATAAAGGACTTTCGTTTTTTTGTTTTTGTGATTTTCGTGTAGATGAAAACTATTTACATTTGCTTCAATCATCGCACGTGCTCCGAGATAGGAGCCACCAATTCCGATGACAACTAGGTATTCAGAATGGGAATTGATTTCGTCCGCCGTTTCTTGGATGTTTTTTAAGTCCGCTTCTTTGATTTGGGAAGGCAAATCCACCCAACCTAAAAACTCAGATCCAGAGCCCTTTTTATTATGCAAAAGTTCTCTTTTGGAAATAGATTTTTCCAGATTTTTTGAGAGCAAACTCTCGGGAAAATACGATTTTAGAAACTTAGAATCGATCTTAATATTAGCCATACATAGTCCTCTTTTTTGTAGAATAACGTGAATTAAAGTAGTCATTCCCGAAATTTTCTATCGGGAATCTCAAGTTCTTGAGACCCCCGATAGAAAATTTCGGGGGTGACAATAGTCGAAATCCTCACGTTAAATATCACTTCCATAAAATAAATTTATCTAGACATAGTAAATGTTTTTTTCATTCTATGAATAATTAATCTTATGATTTTAAACATAAAAAACTTACTCATCGAAAACTTAGGAACAAATAACGAACAGATTCACTTGTTTCGAGCACCAGCTAGAATCAATGTAATCGGCGAACATGTGGATTATCTCGGTGGATATGTTTTACCTGCGGCGATTGACTTTCAAGTCTGTGTGAGTATCCGCAAAAATTCTATTGGTAAAATCAGACTCTACTCAGAGCAATACAAAGAAGTGGCTACTTGTGATAAACCGGTATACGACCAATCTCATCTTTGGGCAAATTATGTGTACGGTGTTGTAGATGAATTACAGAAAGAAGGATTTGCGATCGAGGGATTTGATATGGCGATTGACGGTGATATTCCCCAAGGTGCGGGTTTGTCTTCTTCGGCGGCTCTTGAGGTTGTTACTGGTTATGCGCTATCAGAAATTTTCGATTTAAAAATTTCACGCGAAAAAATTGCACTCATTGGACAAGCGGCAGAGAATCATTTTGTAGGAATGAAATGCGGAATTATGGACCAATACATAATTGCCAATGGAAAGAAGAATCAGTGTATTTTACTCAACACAGATACGCTAGAAAAATCTTATCACAGTTTAGATTTGAAAGACCACGAATTTTATTTGATTAACTCAAATGTAAAACATTCCTTACAAGACAGTGATTACAACAACCGAAGAAAAGAATGTGAAGATGCACTTGCAAAAGTAAAATCACGATTACCCGCAATAAAGAATTTGTATGATTTACCAATCGAAACTAAACTCGATCAATTTCAATTTTCCGAAAAAGAATTAAAACGAGTTCGCCATGTAATCGGTGAAAAAAAGAGAACACAAAAACTCCTAGATGCATTTGCAAACGGAAATATTTTAAACGCAGGAAAATGTCTTTACGGAACTCATGATTCTCTTTCCCAATTGTTTGAAGTCTCCTGTCCTGAAACTGATTTTCTAGTAGAAGAGCTCAAAACAAAGCAAGTCAGTGGAGCAAGAATGATTGGTGGTGGATTCGGCGGTAGTATACTTGTATTAGATAAAGCAGGGCATCGAGCTAGAATTGAAGATGAAATAAAAAACCGTTATAAAGAAAAATTTAATTTACAAGCGACATTTTATGGTTTCCAAATTTCAGATGGAGTTTCAGAATTACTTTAGGAAATAAATTTATGAGCACACAAGGTATAGATTTCACAAATTCAGATTACAATCACGAAGGAAGCGAGTTGCAAATCAAAACTCGCCCAAAATCCGAACCCTACCAGCCAACTGATGGAATTATCGTCGATATCAAGGGAGATTTAAACTTATATTCAACACCAGCACTAAAACAAATTTTAACAAATCTTGTGGATGCCGGTAAAATCAAAATTTTTGTGAATGTAGAAAATTTGAACTATATTGACTCTTCTGGACTTGGAGCTTTCCTTGCACACCAATCTAAGCTTATGAAGATGAGCGGTTACATCAAATTATGCTGTCCGACAAAACAAGTCCTAGCAGTATTAGAATTGACCAAACTAAAATCTATGCTCAAAGTCAGTTCGAATCTAGAAGAAGCTCTTAAAAGTAGTTAGTTTCTTTTAATGGAAAGAAAAGATTTTTTTAAAAAAGGAATATTTCAAGCTTTAAAAAAAGCAGTAGAGACAACAGAGGAAGTATACGATGTTATCCACGAATCTGTGTCTGGAAAAATTTCTGAATCCGAAGCGGAAGAAATTGCGGATACTAAAGAGTATGTTCCTGAAATGCCTGGGATGTCTAAAGCTAAAAAAATCAATCGTAATCTAAAATTTCCTCCCGGTGCAGTAGAGAAAGAAAAGTTTTTCAAAAAATGCACTGGTTGTGGAGATTGTATCCAAGCCTGCCCCTATAATACGCTTTTTCCTGTATATGATTCTAAATCAGAAAAGAATTTCCCCTACCTTGATCCAAACATGAATGCCTGTATGATATGTTTTGATTTTCCTTGCATTAATGCTTGTGAGGTTAATGCACTGAAACCTCTCAAGAAAAAGGAAACTCTAAAACTCGGACAAGCAAAACCGTTAGTCGAACATTGCATCAATACTCGCACTGGAGAGGATACATGTAACGCCTGTCGCACTTCTTGTCCTGTAGAAAATGTTGTTTCTTACAATAAAAGCTTCCAACCTCGCTTTTCGAAAGACTGCACTGGTTGTGGAATTTGTGTGCAGGCTTGTCCTACATTCCCGCGGGCGATAGTGGTGAAATAAAAAGATTAAGATTTCCCACGCTTCGATTAACTCAGCATAGGCAGCGGTACTCAGTGACAGAGGACGCAAAGGAAAAAATGTCAGAGAATTATGAGAGAAGTTGGATGCAAATTAGCTGCTTCGGCGGTAGAAAGATAAAAAGCAAGTTTGGCGTTTCCTCTTTAGAATGTAAGTCTTAGTTATTCTCTAATAAGGGTTCGCTTTTTATTGTCTTCGTAATCCGTTCGCACCTAAACTAAGTTCTTACTTAGGTTCATTTCTAGGTTCAATCATAGGTTTTCTTAGAACCTATTTTTCAACCTAACTTTGATCCTAGCAATGAACTTATAAGAGGTGTATCGTTAATACGAATTTAATACGTTCGAGATGCTTTGGGTTTCTATTTGCTTTCTATTGTGTTTAAAGTATATTATCCTCAGAGATACGAAAAATCTAGACCAGTATGTAGAAAAATGTTAAATAGCCTGCGCGCAAAAGCAGGCAAAGAATTACAAAGGGTATGCGATGATTTCATCCTCTATTTTTGCTATAGATGAAAAGAAATTAAATGAAGGCTTTTTTATCTACGGACGGATTAATATGGAAATTTTACGCTGTTTAGTTAAATTTATTTTTATGAGATAGAAACGTTATCCTTTTTTGCTTTAAGCTTTTAATTGGTAGAAAAGAATGGGAGAGAATTATAGGAGAAGTTGGATGCAAATTACTAGAAAGAAATCCTTTTTTCGAGTTACATATTGCTTTATTTTTCTATTTGCATTTATTACATGCAAATCATTACTTCCATCGGAAGAACGAAGCATTCAATACAGTTTCTCGCCCAAGGATAAAAATTTTAATTCAGAGAAAATAAACAATTGGATAGAAACTACATTATTAAAAAAATATAAAATTGCTGAGACACTTTATAAAAATGCTCAGACATACAAAGTTGAAATTCAATATACCAGCAAATACAATTCTCCCGGTCATTGTTTTTTCTTTTTTACTAGCTATATTTCGGAGAACGTACAGATACATATTGATCAAATCTATTTCATGGAAGGATACGGAATACGTCAATTTGAGATTGGCCCGTTAGATCAGGAAGAATATAAAACGATTTTAAATAATTGCATTTATCCTTTGAAAGAGAAGTTTCAGTTGGACTTGAACTTAGAGGTTTCTAAGACTCATTAGTCCTGTATAGTATTTTCGTTTGCTTTCCCCATTCGGAGCACTTTGAGACTAACAAGTGTTTCTCCAACTCTTATTAAATTTCACCCTGTTTCGTTCAATTTTTTTTTTTATGAAATAGAAACGTTATACGTTTTTGTTTTAAGCTTTTCATTTGTGGACTTAGAATGGGAGAGAATTATACGAGAAGTTGAATGCAGATAATGTTAGCGAGGCGATAGCCGCTAGAAAGACAATTTCTTGATAAAGCTTGACTGAAGGAGAGCGACCAAGCGATTGGCGAAGCTCAATGCTGTACAATTAAGGATTTTTGAACGCGCGCCAAGGCTATTAACGCAGCTACACTACACAGATTCATTGAATAGCGGTTTTATCTGCGTTTATCAGCGCTTGGAAATCCGTGTTTATAGCCCCGACGCGCGTTCAATTCTTGATTTTACAAACTCAAATGAGAGTTCCTTAACTTGACAGCATTGGGCGAAGCTGATCTCTGTGTCTCCGTGACTCTGTGGCAACCCTACTCCTTCTTCCAATTCAGCGAAAGCGCGTTTAACACAACAGAAATTGAACTAAAAGCCATCGCGGCTCCACTGATCCAAGGGGCTAATAGACCTATACCAGCAATGGGAATTCCAATTGCGTTGTAACAAAGTGCCCAGAAGAAATTTTGTCGTATATTTCGAACTGTGCCTCGACTGATTCGGATAACGTCGATTAGGCGCAACAAGTCTCCTTTGACCAAAACAACTCCGGCGGTTTCGATAGCGACATCTGTTCCTGTTCCCATTGCGATTCCTATATCAGCACTAGCAATGGCAGGAGCATCGTTAATTCCATCACCAGCCATTGCAACTCGTTTGCCTTCTGCTTTGAGACTTGCTATACTTTTTGCCTTATCCTCCGGTAACAGAGAAGCGAATACTTTTTGAATTCCTACTTGACCTGCGATCTTTCGCGCCGTATTTTCATTATCCCCAGTTAATAAAACTGGCTCAATACCGAGAGACTTTAATTTTTCGATTGCTAGTTTACTTGTTTCTTTTAGTTTATCTTCGATTGCTAAAATTGTCCAAGCAGTATTGGTGCCGATTGTGATTGCGAATACTACTGTGCTACCCGCTCTTTCCCAAGATTCTGCAATTTGTAAAATTTCTTCCGGTGGATTGTGACCCAGTTTTTGAAGATAGGTTTTTTTACCGACTAACACTTCGTTACCTTCGACTAATGCGAATACTCCCCCACCTGATTCGATTTGTAAATTCTCAAATTTAGAAAGGGAAACTTTTTTTTCTTTCGCAAAATTTACAATCGCACCTGCCAATGGATGCTCTGAGCCTGATTCGGCTGATGCGATTTTAGAAAGAGCAAACTCTCCCTTTTCCGCAGTTGTCTTAAAGTTAACAACAAACGGTTTTCCTTCTGTTAAAGTTCCTGTTTTGTCAAATGCGATTGTGTTGATGAAGGCGGCTGTTTCTAAGGCTTCCGCATTTCTAAACAAAATTCCTTTTGCCGCAGCTTTACCTGTTCCCACTAAGAGAGAAACAGGAGTAGCAAGACCAAGTGCACAAGGACAGGCAATCACTAAAATCGCAATCGCTTTTTCCAAAGCACCATTCACAAGTCCGGGTTCTAAGAAAAAATACCAGAGCACAAAATCAAGAGTAGCCAGCAATACCACAATCGGAACAAATACTCCTGATATTTGGTCTGCTATTTTTTGTAACGGTGCTCGGCTAACCTGTGCGTCTTCGACTATTCTGATGATACCTGCGAGAACAGTTTCCGAGCCTACTTTTTCCGTTCGTAAAACCAAGGCTCCATTTCCGTTGATCGTTCCACCAAGAACTTTGCTCGTAACAACTTTTTCGACAGGCAGACTTTCACCGGTTAACATCGATTCGTCTACAGAGCTAGTTCCTTCAAGCACAACCGCATCGGTAGGAATTTTTTCACCTGGTTTAACTAAAATCAAATCTCCTACTTTTAAGTATTCGGACGGAACCTCTATCCAGTCGTTTTCTTTTTTCACTCTTGCGGTTTCTGGTTTTAATTTGAGTAAAGCTTTGATTGCGCTAGAACTTTTTCCACGAACTACGGTTTCTATCCATTTGCCTCCAAGGATAAATGTCAAAAGAACTGCGGAAGTTTCGTAATACAAGGGCGGAAAGGCAGAATGACCCAAATGTTCAATATGTTTCATAACATTTAAGAAAAAAAAGTCATTCTGATTTAAACCTTGCAAAATACTTACAACGAGGCTGTAACCGTAAGCCGCTGAAGTCCCTATTGCCACCAGCACATCCATATTAGCCGCTTTATTTCGTAAAGCCCGATAAGCACCAACGTAAAAAGGCATTCCAATCCAAAACTGAACTGGTGTAGCAAGTAAAAATTGAAACCAAGGGTTCATCATAATGGCGGGTAATGGCAAAAAGGAAAGAACAGAAAAATGAGAAACCATTGTGTAAAGAAGCGGAATAGACAAAAGTGCAGATACGATAAAACGAAATTTTAACTTTTTCAATTCTGCATTGTGTTTGTCTTCTGCCTCACCCGCATTAGCCTCTGAATGTTCAGAGGCTTTATAACCAAGAGATTCTACTTTACTAAATAATTCTTCTGGCTTAACTTGTTTGTCGAAACGAACATAAGCAGTCTCGCGAGCGAAATTAACTCTTGCGTCTTCTACACCGGCAACTTTGCGTAAGCCCTTCTCTATACGAAGGGCACAGTTAGCACAGGTCATTCCAAAAAGATCAAGTGTAATTTCTTGGTTTTCGTTAAGATTCGATTTTGTTTCCAAGTGAATAACCCTCTTCTTCTAAAACTGCTTGTAACTTTTGATAAGTCGCAGCGTCTAATTCCGATTCAACGCTAACAGAATCGGTTATCCTATCAGCCTTTGCCGAAACTCCCGCCTTTGCAAATTCTTTTTCCACGGTCATCATGCAGTGACCACAAGTCATTCCTTCGATTTTGTATAATGTTTTCATTGTTTTAGTTCTCCTTTGGATGTTGCAAGAAGGCGAACAAACGTTTGTTCGCCTTCTTGGTATGCAAATCATATTGTTTACCATAATAAACCTTCCAACGATTGGAATGTCAAGCCCCCAGTGAAATTTTTTTGCGGTTTTTAGAAAAAAAATTGTGTTAAATGATCAAGCTTCCAATTATGAGAAGGTTGGTGAGGAGCGGGAGCCGCTTTCTATGTCACCCCCGAAATTTTCAGTCGGGGGTCTCAAGAAGTAGAGATTCCCGACTGAAAATTTCGGGAATGACAAATACAGGAGTATTTATGAACATAGGCGAACTAGCAAAAGAAAGTGGGGTTAACGCGAAGTTAATCCGTCATTACGAAGAGATTGGACTTGTTCCGAAAGTGGCAAGAACGGATAAGGGTTATCGGATTTATTTAGATTCAGACGTTCACTACTTGCGATTTATCAAACGAGCAAGAGAGCTTGGATTTTCTTTGCAGGACATTAAAAAACTTTTGAGTCTTTGGAAAAATAAAACTAGAAGCAGTGGACAAGTCAAAACGCTCGCACAAAAACATTTAAAAGATTTAGATAAAAAATTAGCTCTCATGAAAGATATGGCGGATACTCTGCGTCATCTCGTACATTGTTGCAGTGGTGATAATAGACCGGATTGTCCGATACTAAAGAATTTGGAGAATTAAAGCGACCAATTTCTAAAATTGGTTCAAAAGAAATTCTTCCACAGGCATACATAGAATATTCCCCTTTTTTAATTTTTCTTTACCTCGATATAGAAAAAATGCTTCGCAACTGGGATAGTCTTCTAAAAAACTATTCAAACCTTTTAGATCTTCGTTTCGAATCTTGTTACTATTTTTTACTTCAATTGCCTGGAAGGTTTTATTTCCATAGACAACAAAATCAACTTCTACTCCAGAACGTGTTCTCCAATAATACAAGTTACAATCTTTACGTAGGTAATCAATATTAGCCCTAATGTTTTGTGCTACGAGTCCTTCCAGTAGAGGTCCTTGCATTTGTTCGGGAGAGTCTAAAACTCCTTGAGGGCGAATACTGGAATAGATACCCGTATCAAAGAAATAGAATTTTCTGTGAGCGACTAATTCCCGTTTGGCTTTCTTTGAAAAAATAGGTAGAGTAAAACTTAAAAGTAAATCTTCTAAAACAGAAAGATAACCCTCTACTGTTTTACGTTCCACTCCCGATTCCCGTGCAATATTAGAAGTATTTAATATACTCCCATGAGAAAAACTAGCCGCTTCCAAAAAGCGAGAAAAATTTCCTATATTTCGGACAAGACCTTCTGCAAGAACTTCCTCTTTAATGTAAAGACCAAGGTAAGCGCGTAACGTTTCTAAGGGCTCATCTTTAAAATAAGCCAGTGGTAAAAGACCAATTTTCAAAGCTTTCTCTAAATGAAATTCCTTACCTAACTCCGAAGCGGTAAACGGATGCATCCTACAAAGTAAAGCCCTACCTGCCAGTAAATCTACACCCGTTCTTTTTAACTTTCGAGCACTCGATCCAGTTAAGATAAATTGGAGACCTTTTTTCTTTTCGATCAGTTCGTGAACTACGCTCAGTATATCTGGAACTTTTTGAATCTCATCCAAAATAAATTGTTTTGTATCCCTGTTCCCATCTACAAACTCTCGTAAGCGTTCTGGTTTGGCACTGTACGAACGAAATGTCTCAGGGTCTAAAAAATCAATATATTTGGCTTTAGGAAAACTATCTTTCAAAAAAGTAGATTTTCCCGTACCACGAGGACCTAATAAAAGGAAACTTTCTTTGGGAATAGAAAATGCTCGAATAAACTCACTCATAATGGAATCACCAACTCCATTTTTGCACTCATTATGGAATTAGCAACTCCATTTTCGCACCCATTATGGAATTATTGTAATAGTATTTAGAATTGCTTTCTGCAAGGTCAATTGCTCTTAACTTAATGATATTACCCATAAGGCGGCTATTGGTCTAATAAATTGTTCTCATCCAAAATTTATCTTTCACTGCTTTGAGTGTTTCTTCTCCTGCGGCTAAGAAACGTTGGACTTCGTATTGACCTGCGAATTTTTTTTTGAGTTCCATATTGATGAGAAGCCATTGTTGAAAAGCGATTCCGTAATCGTTTAAATCTTTTCGTTTGAGAAAATAAGGCATTTCTGATTTTTCCAATTTAGTAGAATCCCAGATGAGTAGTTTGTGACGTTTCCAGAGTTTGACTAACTTTAGCATGGCGCGTGCATTGCGGATAAGATCGAGTTGCTCTTTTAACTTTCCGGTTTGTCTTGTGCTAGTTTCAGGATCGTATAATAGTGAATAGCCGTATTCCGGGTCTTCGGCTCTACCCGAGACAATATCTATATCAAAGTCTTCATTGATTGTAATTCGATACAAAAGCCCTAGAGATCTAGTTTCAAATTTTTTAGATACAAGTTCGAACGCGTATTCTGCAATCTCTCGTATATGATCTTTTAGATCGTAAGGATAGTAAATATGGATATCCATATCCGCGTAAGTATTGATTTCAATTTGTTTGTCATATACTCCACCAATATAAATCCGGGGAGCAAATCGTCTAACAGGGGCTAATAACTGTAAAACACCATTAAACTCTTTTTTGAGTTTCATGAGCTTATTTGGGTCAATTCGCTCTGCAACGGTTTGTGCTAAAAAATTATGAAGTTCTGTTGCCATATTAAAACTATTACTCCCAATGCCTCTATTGTGTTATTTATTTCGAAACGATGAAGCGTGTAATCCTCGTATATTGCTTCCGAAAACTAAGAAGCCCAAGTCAATCTTTACATATAAATTGTCTTAGTCAATGACTCTTTGTAAGTTTACTTTGGCTAAAAAATAAACACTCTCTAAAAATAGATTTAAGGGTTGTTGCAAAACTACCCCTCAGAGCTTCAAGAAAGTGAATTTAATCTTTAAAGTCCTCGGTTCGATCAACTTGGTTCGTTCTACAGCAATTAAAGAAAAAAACTTTCTTGCAAAAGAATGATATAAGCCGCGAATAGAATTATGAATCCAACTAAGTTTAGAGTCTCCAACAAGTTAAATCTGATTAAAATTATTACCGAAAATCCCGGAATCTCTTTGTCAAAACTTCAAAACTACACAGGACATAAAAATATCGAACAACTCAAAAAAGATTTGGGAGAACTTTTTATGGTTGGTACTTTTCCCTATACACCTGCGGATTACATTGACATTGATTTTAATGATAATGAAACAATTAATATTAATTTACCGGTAAGTTTGGATAAGACAATTGGGCTTACTATTCACGAGTGGCTTTTAATACGAAAAATTTTAGAGGAAGAAATTAAACAATCAGATACAGAAGAGTCTTACCGAATTCAGTATCGTTCTATCTTAGAGAAGATAAAGAAGATTATCCCCTACTCTGAAGCTACAGAAAATGAAGAAATTCGATCTAAAATTGACAACGCTATACAAAAGAAAAAGAAATTTTCTTTCCAATACATAGGCTGGAAAAATGATAAACATGAAACTAGAATCGTAGACCCTTGGTTTATCTTTGCAGAAAAACATGAATATCTAGTAGCGTATTGTAATGACCGCCAAGGAAGAAGAACCTTTCGATTAGACTCAATATCCTCTCCCAAAGTACTAGACGAAGATATTTCCAATCCATTAGTTGCATCCGAACAGAATAAACATATTTTAGAGTTTAATCAATTTTTAAATCAATCAGAAGAAAACTCTGAGTTAGCAGAGCTCTTGTTATCAAAAGAAATTGAATATAATTTCTCTCAGTACGTAAAAATAGAAATCCTAGGTTCAAAAAAAATTGCGGATAAAGAATACATCCATATAAAAACAAAAATCATTGAAAAGAATTGGTTTTTGGATTTAGTAAAAGGATTTGGAGAAAAGTTAATTGTAATTTCCCCACCTTCTATTCAATCTGAATTTCTAAATGATCTAGAGCAGATCAAATTTCCAAGTCTTACTAATTCCGAATAATTATGCTTAGCCCCGCGAAAATAAATTTAGGATTAAAAGTTCTATTTAAACGTCCTGATAATTACCACGAAATCGAAAGTATATTTTTAAAATTAAAATGGGGGGATGATATTGATTTTACCCCAAATGATTCAGGAGAGATTCGACTTTTTTCAAAGAATGAACTTTTACCGAGCAAACAGCCATTATTCGAGGAAGTTTCAGAACGTGGTCATTTTTCCAAAAATATATTATTTAAAACTTTTGAGAAAGCAAAGGAAATAAAAAAAGACATTTTGGGTGTAGATGTCCATTTAACAAAACGTATCCCTCCTGGAGGCGGGTTAGGTGGTGGAAGCACAAATGCCGCATCTTTATTATCTTTTCTTTTCAAAGACTTTCCCGAATTTACCGATTCAGTAACAAAAATAGCCCCTACAATTGGAGCTGATATTCCTTTTTTTTTACTCCAAGGTCATGCCCATGTTTCTGGAATTGGAGAAATTTTACAGGGAATAGAAACTGCCCCCGGACAGGGAGTTTTGGCAATTCCACCCTTTTCTATAAACACAAAAGATTCGTACTTAAGTCTTAAAAAACCTTTACAAACAGAGTGGGGTCAAAAATCATGGAGTCTCTTGGAAAAAGATTTTTCTCTTGCGTTAAAACGCGGAGATTGGTCAAAACTCCGAGAAAAATTTGAAAATGACTTTGAAAAGTATGCTTTTAGCGAGTATCCCGAACTTTCGGCGCTAAAGCAGGATTTGTATGGACAAGGGTGCAGCTTCGTTTCGATGACTGGAACTGGTTCTTGTGTCTATGGATTCGTGGAGGATTTAACACAAACCGAGAAAATTCTTAAACGGATTTCTCAAATGTATCCTAATCACTACTTTATTCAATTCAGCTTCTAAAATTGGGCTGTAGCCAAGTGGTAAGGCAGCTGGTTTTGGTCCAGCCATTCCCTAGGTTCGAATCCTAGCAGCCCAGCAAAATTTTTTACATAAAAATCGGAACTAAAAAAGAGAAATGAGCCAGACAAATCAAATTTGTGCCGTGGTGTTAGCAGCCGGCAAAGGGACCAGAATGAAATCTGAACTTCCAAAAGTGGCAACTCTTTTAAATGGAAAGCCTCTCATCCGTCATGTACTGGACAATCTAATTTCTTCTGGAATCAAAGATATTTATGTCGTTGTAGGTTTCAAAAAAGAAGACGTTATAGAAATCTGTAAACCTTATCACAATATTCATTTCATCGAACAAAAAGAACAACTTGGAACTGGTCACGCACTTCTTTGTTGCGAAGAGTCTCTTCAAAACTTCAAGGGAAATCTTCTAGTAGCTTGTGGAGATGTTCCGCTTTTAACAGCCTCTAGTTTTCGAAATTTAAGTGCATTTCATACCAATCATAATCACAGCGTAACTGTATTATCCGCAGAAATAGATACTCCAAAAGGATACGGACGACTGATTAGAAACAACGCTGGCGAGTTACAGCAAATTGTAGAAGAAAAAGATGCAACCGAAGAACAACGAAACGTAACAGAAATTAATACAGGTACTTATATTTTTAATTCACCAGATGTATTTCAAAACCTAAAGAAGGTTAATACCGAGAATGCGCAAGGTGAATACTATCTCCCAGATTTAGTAAAAATTGCAAATTCTAAAAATGAAAAAACTGGTGCATTAAAACTTCTAAATCACCTTGAAAGTTCAGGTGTAAATTCTCCCGAAGATCTACAAAGACTAGAATCTTATATTCTGGAAGGAAAAATTGCAGTATGAATAATTTAGCCGTATTTTCAGGAAGTTCCAATAAGCCGCTCGCAGAGTCTATCTGTAAAAATCTAAATATTCCAGTTGGGAAAATTATTCTAAAGAAATTTTCCGATGGAGAAATTTCTGTCAAAGTAGACGAGAATGTTCGTGGTCGCGATGTTTTTGTAATTCAATCTGTAAGTAATCCGGCTAACGACCATTTGATGGAACTCATATTAATTTTAGATGCACTTCGTCGTGCATCTGCTCGCCGGATAACATGCGTAATCCCCTACTATGGCTATGGAAGACAAGACCGTAAAGTAGAACCTCGTGTTCCAATATCAGCTAGAGTAGTAGCAGACTTACTTCAATCCATGAGTCCTGATAGAATTCTCACGATGGATTTACATGCAGATCAAATCCAAGGATTTTTTCATATTCCTGTGGATCATCTTTATTACTCTCCTGTATTAGTGGAATATATAAGAAGTAAAAAAATTGATGACCTAGTAATTGTTTCCCCAGATTCCGGCGGAGCAGAAAGAGCCAGATTTTTAGGAAAACGAGTAAACGCAAGTCTAGCCATCATTGATAAACGTCGTCAAAGAGCAAATGAATCCGAAGTAATGAACGTCATCGGGGATATTGAAAACAAACATTGTATTATTTTAGATGACATGATTGATACTGCTGGTACAATTTCAAAAGCTGGAACTGCACTTTTACAGAAGGGGGCAAAGTCTGTTATGTGCTGTGCAACTCATGGAGTTTTATCAGGTGCCGCAGTCGATAAATTGAATGAAGTAAAATTTTCTGAAATTATTTTATCAGATACAATTTTGATTCCTGAATCAAAGAAAATTAATAATTTAACTCAACTTTCCGTTGGGAAACTATTTGCAAATGCTATTGATAGAATTCATAATGAAGAATCAATTAGCTCGCTATTTATATAAGCAATTTTTATAAAGGATAATAACACAATGAGTAGATTAACAGTAAAGGCAACCAAGAGATCATCGGTAGGAAAAAACGAAAACAATAGACTTCGTGCAAAAGGATTTGTACCTATCAATGTAATTTATAATGGAAAATCAATTCCAGGCAGTGTAGATGAAACAGAAGTGAACAAGGTCATCAACTCTGGAATTAGAAGTGCAACTCTTCTAGATATGGAAATGGAAGGCGAAGGCAAAGTGGCAGTATTCGTAAAAGAAATCCAAAGATTCCCAGCGACCAACCGTGTCCGTCACATTGATTTTTATAAAGTAACTCCAGGTAAAAAGATTACTGCAAAAGTAGGTGTTAAAACTACTGGAGTAGCAAAAGGCTCTAAAGCTGGCGGACAGTTTGAACACCTAATTCATGAATTAAAAATCAAATCCGTTCCAGAAGATTTGAAAGATTTAATCGTTGTAGATGTAACAGAATTAGGCGTTGGCGACAGCATCAAAGTAAGCCAACTAGATGTTCCTAAAAGCTGGGAAATCATTACCAACGGTGACCCAATCGTAACTTCTGTGAACGTAACCAAAGCGATATTAGCCGCAGAAAGAAGTGAGAAAGTAGCTGTTGATCCAAAATCCAAAGCTGGTGCTAAGGCTGCTGCGAAAGCTCCTGCCGCTGGTGCAAAAGCTGGTGCTGCTCCTGCTGCCGCTGCTGCGAAAGCTCCTGCCGCAAAGAAAAAATAGTTAGCTAAAAGATGAAACTAATCGTAGGACTTGGAAACCCGGGTGATAAATACAATAATAACCGGGCAAATATTGGTTTTAAAATTTTAGATGTTATCGCAAATAATATCAATGTAGAAATTAAAACCAAAAAAAAGAAATCTATGATTGGACGGGGAGATTTTGAAGGAGATGAGGTTGTTCTACTCAAACCTCAAACCTTCAGTGATCTCTCTGGTGAATCTGTTTTATACATTGCCTCTTTTTTGAAAATTAAAGTGCAGGATATCGTTGTTATCCACGAAGACACCAATCTTAGTTTAGGACAGATTGTAGTAGAAAAGGGTGGAGATGAGAGATCGCATCTTGGGATTGCTTCCATTTCGACTTCTTTACGCTCAAAGAATTTTATTCGAATTCGAATTGGTATTAAAAATAATGCCTTCAAAGGAAAGGACAAAGAAAAATTTTTAAAAGAAGATTTTTCTCCTGCCGAAAACCTACGACTCATTGAAATCATAAACGATGCAGAGGCTGCCATTCGCTCTATCAGCATTGGAGATATTGAAGAAGTAGTAGAAAAATATCGTTTATGAATTTATACGAACTTTACCCACACTGGGAAACTAGAACCAATAGAATTTTACAATCACTTGAAACAAGAACTCCATTCGAATTAGATTTCAAATTTCGTCCCAGTATGCGTACTCTGGGAAATCTATATCGTCATATACTAGCCGCAGAAATTTATTGGATAGAAGATGTCGTCGGAGGCAGAGGAAAAATGTTTGCTGAACTTGACGAAAAAGAATTTTACAACTCAAAAACAATTCTCGATAAGTGGCATAATGTGCGTAACCGCTCACAGGAAATAGTAAAACCTTTTTCTTTATCCGATCTTAAAAAAATATTTCTAACTCCGCGCAAAAAACCTGTAGAACTTGGATATGTGCTTTGGCATGTAGTTGAACATGAAATCCATCACTCAGGTCAAATTTCTGCAATGTTGCGCGCTCAAAACTTGGCTTCTCCAATTACCTAAGTAATTCTTATTTTCTTGCAAAAGGCAATAAAATATATCAGAGAAAACCAATGGAAATAATTTATTAGTATAGACAATTTAGAAAATAAACGGAATATCATTCTTCGATTATGAAAATTCTCTCCTACCTATTTCTATCTCTATTAACTTTTCCGATTCTTAGTAACCCACTCAAAATTAATCTTACCCAAAACTGTAATGACGAAGATTGTAAACCTCGAATTTGGTATTTAGAAGACTCATTCGATCCATCTTATTTTTCCATTACAAGTCCTCCGGAAAATTGGAAACAAGCTGATCATTTTCCAATCTGGCTAAATAAATTCTTTAAAAAAGAAAGTAACATTGCTACTTATACAATGCTTAGTTTTTTTGATTTACAGGAAAATATTTCTATCAATAGGCAAACAGGCATTAGACTCGGAGAAATAGGAGAAGTATTTGAAATTTACATCAATGGAAATCTAGTAGTTAACGAAGGTAAGGTCGAAAATGGTAAAATCGTCAAACATAGAACTGTGCGTGGTCAAGTTTATGAATTCGATAAAACATTCTTAAAAGAAAAAAATAACCAACTTCTCATAAAAATTTTTGGTGACCCAAGGTTTGACCACACAGGTTTTTATCTTACTAAGGGTTATGATATTGGTTTGTATGAAGACTTGCAACATGAGGAACAAGATAGAATCACCTTAATTTTAATTGGAATTTATATTACAATAGGTTTATACCATCTATTTCTATTTCTTAAAAGAAAAAAAGAAAAGCATAATCTTTATTATGCGCTATTTAGTATATGTCTTGGTATTTATATCTATACTCGAAGTTCTGCTATTTTTGAATTGAAATGGGATTCTACTTTAATTCAAAGAATAGAATTATGCGTATTGTACCCAATGATTTTTTTCATACTAGCATTACAAGAGCAAATATTTTTCCAAAGAATAAGAAAAATTACAACCTACTACGGATACTTTCTATTTATTTGGTCTTCTATTTCAGTTTTCGTACCAATGTATATTGCAGAATATTTATTACGAATCTGGCAGGCGAGCTTTGTAACACTAGGATTAGGCATTGCGGGTAATATTATTTACACTTCAGTTAAGTACAAACTTCCTAATGCAAAACGTCTTATGTTTGGATTAATTCTATTACTAGCTTCTGCAATATTTGATATTCTAGACTCAGCTTTATTGAATACAGGTCTTGCAATCAGTAAGTATGCATTTTTTATGTATGTTTTTGGTTTTGCAACAATTCTTGCAAATAACTTTATTCAAGTTCATAGTGAAATTGAAAATCTAAACGAAACTTTAGAAAGAAAAGTAGAGGACAGAACGAAAGAACTCACAATCAGCTTAGAAAAAGTAAACGAACTAAAAAAACAACAAGATGGAGACTACTATCTAACCTCTCTTCTAATTGATCCGTTAGGCGTAAATCATGCCGATAAAGAAGTAATCAATGTAGAGTTTCTACTTCGCCAAAAAAAGAAATTTAGTTTCAAAGGAAATAATTCTGAGTTAGGTGGGGACTTGTGTAGAACAGAAACCATCCAATTGAAAAATAAAGCATTCACTGTTTTCTTTAATGCTGATGCCATGGGAAAATCTATGCAAGGTGCCGGAGGTGCAATCGTTGTGGGTGCAGTATTTGACTCAATCATAGAAAGAACGAGACTCAGCAAAACAGTTCAAAATTCTTACCCAGAACGTTGGCTAAAAAATTCATTTGTAGAATTGCATAAAGTTTTTGAAAGTTTTGACTGTACAATGCTCGTTTCTATTGTGATAGGACTTGTAGATAATACTTCAGGTCTTTTATATTATATCAATGCGGAACATCCGTATCCGGTTCTTTTGCGAGACGGCAAATCATCATTTATCGGAGAAGATTCTATTTATAGAAAATTAGGAATGCCGGTAAGTGAAAATGCTTACATTTGTGTAGAAACATTTCAATTAAAACAAGGTGATATTTTTATCTCTGGATCTGATGGGCGCGATGATATTATAGTATTGGATTCTTCCGGTGAATCAATATTAAACACAAATGAAAAAGTGTTTTTGAAAACAGTGGAAGAAGCAGAAGGTGATCTAAATCAAATTTTAAAAATACTCACAAGACATGGTGAGCTTACTGATGATTTGTCTCTACTTAAAATCAATTTGAAAAAAAATCCACTTTCCCTCCCCATCAATGATTTGGATGAAATCATAAATTCTGATCCTACAGCACCAAATATAGGACTCAAAAGTCTGAGATTAGAAATCGAAAACTTTTTACATTCAAAATCGAATGATATTAAAAAGTTAAAATACTTTACATACAATCTAATAAGATTGGGTGAATATACGGAAGCAGCTAAAATTGGAAAAGAATACTTAGATTTTATTCCGGGAGACGCGGAAACTATTTTTAAAATTTCTGAAACCTTAAAAAAAGCAAAGGCTTTTGAAGAAGCGATAGAACTAGGCGAAAGATTAAGACTAAGGAGAATATCAAGTATCAATAACCTAATTAACTTAGCTGAATGCCATATAGCAATTGACCACTACGAAAGAGCAAAATTATTGTTAAATGACGTTTTACTTTTAGACAAAAATAATTTAGTCGCGTCTGAGATGTTAGATCGAATCATCGAATAATATGACTTATACACAATTCTTTTAACTTCGACTGATGCAATGTCGCATCTAGTATGAGTGCTGATTTAGGAATTATCTTTTTATAAGCAAGTTGAACTTTTGTAAGTACCTCTAAGTTTTCAAAATGTTCATTCGCATTTCGTCTTCTTGTTCTTGCAAGAGATACTTCTGGCTGAATATCCAAATAAATAACTAAATCAGGTATTGGATAATTTCGAACTAAATTCATTTGTAAAATTTCTTCTGGACTAATTGTATCATCTGACTGGTAAGCTGCCATGGAATAAAAATACCGATCCAGTATAACGTTATTACCCGCTTCTAAACTAGGGTATACATTTTTCTCTAAAGAGTCTTTTCTATCTAATAAAAAAAGTTCAATCTGTTCTTCTCTAGAAAGGGAAATTTCTTTTCTTAAAAATCTACGAATTTCAATTCCAGTCTCAAAATTGGTTGGTTCATTAAATTTTACGATTGGAAAATTTCTTTCTACAAGAGAATTTAGAACCATATTGGATAAAGTAGTTTTTCCGCTACCGTCAATCCCTTCAAACACAATCAACTTTGCCTTGCTCATAAAATATATCCTAAAAATCTATCTTGACAGTGAAACTCTTTTTTGTAAAATTCAAGACTATGGCAAAAGTAGAACCAAGCGATTTAATCTCAACCTTAAAAGAAAACAAAATGGACGAGTATCGAATCAAGGAACAAAAAAAATTACTCTCCTCTATTTCTGAAAAAGAAATTCTAGAAAAGTATGAATCCTTATTACTTTCAATAAACGATTCGGAAGACAACACTCTTAAAAAAGGAGTCTACTTTGCATTACTCGGTGCTCTCTATGCATTTCACGATAGAGAATTAGACCCATTAGACCCACAACATTCTCACTTGTTTAAAATCATTCAAGAAGATATAAAAAAAGTTTATTCTGAAATTTCGCAGTCTCTAGTTAATGAAGAAATTTGGTTGTTTGAGGCATTTGATTATGGAATCAAACATGTGTATTATCTAGATTGGCAATTGTATCTCTCTAAAATCTGTTACTAAGTTGGAAGGGTTAATATCTCGTAACCTTTGTCAGTCACTAAAACTGTATGTTCAAATTGCGCAGACCATTTTCCATCTTTAGTTCGTACTGTCCATTTGTCTGATTTAGAAACTATAACATTGTAAACCCCTAAATTTACCATTGGCTCTATAGTAAAAGTCATACCTGGCTCTAACTTCGTAAGGAGTCTAGTTTGACGAAAATGAGGAATTTGTGGATCTTCATGAAATTTTTTTCCAATTCCATGTCCCATTAAATCTCTTACGATTCCGTATCCCTTAGCCGTTAAGAAGTCGTCTATCGCATTTGATATATCATTTACGCGGTTACCTGGTCTTACCTGCTCGATTCCTATCCACATCGCTTTTTCTGTATCTGAAACTAATTTTTTGATTTCAGGTTTTACTTTTCCAACTAAGAAAGTTTTAGAAGTATCTCCGTGATACCCATTTAAAATTGGAGTAACATCTATATTAATAATGTCTCCATCTTTCAGAACTTCATTCGGTTTAGGAATTCCATGACAGACTACGTCATTCACAGATGTGCAAATAGATTTAGGAAAACCTTTGTAATTAAGCGGTGCAGAAACAGCACCTTGTTTGGTTGTATATTCATGGCAAAGATCGTTTAACTCTTGCGTACTAATACCCACTTTTACGAAAGGTTCTATGTACTGTAAAATTTCTGCGGCAAGTTTTCCTGCCGCTCGCATTTTTTCTATTTCAGCTTTATTTTTAATATGAACCAAATTGGATTTCTCAACTAAAAATCAGATGCTCTTACTGTAGATCTTTTATTGGACTTGGTTCTTTCGATTGCTTCATCGATTAGACGGTATACTTTTTCATTCAAACCTTCTACTACATCGCTGGAGGTCATAAGTTCTTTTGATTTGATATATTCTTTTACTTTGCTGGAAACGATTAGAATTGATTTTTCTTCAGACATAAAATCCTCTTATATTTTTTTGTTTATGTATCAATGAAAACCAATCCGCTTTTTAAGTAAATTAAGAAAAAATCTACAGGACTATTTCGCTGCAAAAAAAATTATTTTTTTATTTTTCCTGTGAATTAAACGGTTTTGCATTGCAATTTCATAATAATTTCAATTGCAAATTGTAAGAAATTTATTGTAAAAGTATTGAATAAGTTCTTTACATTTTTAAAGTTAATGATAAAGTTTTACTTCTAATAAATAGAGGGGTTGAAAATAAACAAGAATGGATACTACTAAATTATTTAATTTTATGTTAGGTTTAAGTGGACAAATTGCAGAAGAAACTTCGAAAGTAAAATCAGCAATGGAAAATGAATACGCTAGAATACTAACCATTGGAACCAATAATAATTCCGATGCTGCAATAGCAATTAGAGAAACAACTGAGTTAGTAGTAGTATTTTTAGAAGAACTGAAATATAAATTATCACAAAGTTAATTTACAAAAAATAAAAACAACCTAGAAAAAAGCAGGGAATTATCTCCCTGCTTTTTTAGTTTCAATAGATAAACTTCTATCCTTTATTATTTATAATCGCATCCACTAAAGATTTCTCCAAATTTAATTTTTCTGCAATTGTATCAGATGTCCAGTCAAACTTTTCATAAAGACTTAGAACCGTAGCCTTCTTTCTTTTTAAAATTTCTGTTGTATCTTTGTCTAACTTGAAATTCTTTGTATGATTTTTGCTTCCCGCACCAGCAGTAACTGCATCTACAACCACCAAGAAATCAGATAGTTTATCAAACTTATCATCTGCTTCAGCCAACAAGTTTTCAAATCCACCCTTCATTTCTTCCGTTTCCATCTTCAAGGTTTCAATTCGTTTTTGCATCGTAGCAATTTGTTTATGACGAGCGGAAAGATCCATCATAAGATTTTCTACTTTATCAAACTTGGACTCAATGGATTTTACATCAATATTTTTAGAATTTAAAGTCTGAACTTTTTCTTCAATATGATTAATTCCTTCTTCTAGTTCTGCTTCTCTAGATTCAATTTTTTCCACTGAGCGTAAAACTTTTTGCACTCGGTCATTGATTTCAAATGTAGATTTGTTTGAATTATTTAAAGACTGTGTCAAATCATTGATTCTTTCATTTACAATTTTTACTTCTGAAAGTTTGAATTCTAGCTCATTTTGAATTCGTTCAATCTCGATTAGCTTTTGATCAACTGATGTTATCATAGAAATCTTATCGTGAAGTTCGTCTGTGCGTTGGTTAATTAAATCACATACGTTAGTCGCACGAGCTAATTCATTTTCGATTTGATCAATTCTCAGTTTATGAGTTTCGAGTAAACGAAGTTCTGATTCCATTTCCTTTTTGGTTGACTTAATTAACTCGGCGTGTTTCAAGAATTGGTTTGCAGTTCCGCCTTCTTGTTTTAATTGACCGAGCATATTTCCAAGTTCTTTAATTGTATCTTCGGAGTCATGAATCAACTGTCTAGTTTTATCAAACAACCCAGAATAAGATTGAATATCCTCAACTTTCGAAGAAATTTGATCCAGAGTATTCTTCAAATGATTGCTTTCTTCTTTCACATAGTCGGATAATCCTTTTTTGATTTCGACCATCTTATCCATATCAATATCAATGCTATTTTTAATACGTAAAAACTCTTCTCTAGTTTTAGAAAATTCATCCCGGTTCATATCCAAGAAATTACTGTTGGATTTTTCAATATCATGAAATGTTTTCTGTATTTGGGAATTGAAAGAAGTAATCTGACGATCGCTATCTTCTTTTGCATTCTTCAGAGTTTGCTCGATATTTTGTTTCACATCTTGCACATAACTTGTGATTCTAGATTCTAGTTTGCCAAGTTGTAACTGACCTTTGTCCATGAGTACGGTGAGCTGACGAGAAATTCTTTCGTCTATCGTTTGTGTGAGTTTGTCAATTTTCTCTTCTTGTTTTTCTAACAAGTTCATTCCCGCTTTCTGAATGTCTTCTAGTAACTCTTCCGATTCATAACGAACTTTTTCTAACTTGTTTTGTAAATCACGGTATAATTTTTCACCGTATTCAGACAGAAGAGACTCTTGTTTTTCATAAAGATTGAGTCCCGCTTTTTGGATTCGACCAAGAACAGAATCAACTTCTTCTTGCGACTTCTTCACTTTACCTTGGACTTCCGAAACAATCCCATCCGTTTGGGCGGAGAGAACTTCCTGGTGTTTTTTGAGTAAAGCGTCTAATTGCGATTTGCCTGTAATGAATTCATTTTTGAAAATATCAGAGAGTTCTCTACCTTCGATATGAATATCTTTTAATCTTTCCACTAAACTATCCATATCACGCTGGGTTCTAGATTTGATTTTTTCTAGTTCTAAATTCCAAGACTCAATGAACGTTTCAATTTTTCCGTCAGTTTTGAGTTTTTCTCTATCTAGATTTTCTACTACACTACTAACTTCTGTTTCTACTTGTTTTACAATGTCTTTTGCGCTTTCGAGTAACGCATTTTTCAAATCATAGAAATAATCATCTACAGTTTTGATTTTTTGTAGAGTATCTTTTCCAAGTTCACGGATTTTTAGTTCAACCGCAGCTATGTCGTCTAATATTTCACTTTTTTTCTTTCCGTGTAAAGTTACTAGACTATCTTCAAGTTCATTTTTCAAAGATAAAAATCTATCTCTAGTATTATGCTCAATTTGGCTAGAGACACGACTCATTTCCGATTCAAAATTCTTTAGGCTATCTACAATATTGTCCTTTTTCTCTTCTGTTTCTTCGTGAAATGCTTGTTTGACTCGTTGAAATTCGTCTTGGAATTTTAAAATTTCTTTTAATAATTCTGCTTTTTTAAAGTCAGCTTCGCGTAATAGTTTATTATCCGCTTCTAAATATTTTTCTTGGAACAACTGAATATTTGATGTAATGCTTTCCGCTTGACGACGAGTATCATTTAACAGCTCGTCTCTTCGTGTCATTGTTTCAAGGCTCATACTTTCAATTTCAGCCCTAATAGAATCCACTTCCATTTTTAGACCACCAAGTATTGCTTCTTTTCCTTGGTTTACTTGTTCCAAAATGGATTCAAATCGATCTTGGAATTTCTTTTCAAAAAAACCTAACTTGTCTTGGACAATTCCTGCGACTGCCTCTGCTTTTTCTTCAAATCGTGTGTCTAATTTTTCAATTTTTTCTGCGATTGCTTCCGATGAATCACGGTAACGTGTAATTTTGATTTCAAGAGATTTTTCCGACTCACGAACAAACGTATTATAATCATCTAATTTGCTATTGGCTAATTCTACTTTGCCTACAGTTTCATCCGCCATAAATTCTACTTCAGATTTTAATTTTTCCTTAAAGGAATTTAAAACTGAATTAAGAGACTCATCTACTTTATCAGACTTTGCTTCGAGTAAAGATTCTAGTTCTACAATTTTTGTTGCGAGCGACTCCAGAATATCTTGGGTTCTTGTGCTAAGAGTTTCATTGAATGTGCGGACAATCCCATTTACCTCTTCTCGCACTTCTCTAATGTCACGCTCGACATCTTTGATATTTTCGCGTTGGGTTTGAATGACTTGCATTCCTTCTTGAATGTATTCTGCTTCATGACGAATTTCAGAAGCGAGGTTTACTACATTTTTTAAATCATCGGCGATATTATCCAGATACTCTTTGTTAGCCTTTAGCGACTCCATAAGACTTCTTGTTTCATTTGCTTTTGCTTCTAGGTCAGAGATAACTTTGCGAGCTTGTTTTCCCATAATGTCAAGGTCGATAGTTGTATCCTTGACAGCTTGGATTCCAGCCATTGCTGCTTGGTTAATGTCCTCATTCATTTTAGTTGAATGTTTTTTGATTTGGCTGAGTCGATAGTTCGACCTGTCCAATTTTCTAAATAATAAGATTACGATTACGCTCGCAATAAACGGAAATAGAAGCTCTGAACCCATTTTTTGTAGTATGTCCCATGCTAAGATTTAAGAAATATATCTATTTCTGCAACAAAAATTTATGTCTCATTAAAAAAAGTTGAAAAATAGCTCTTAGTTTGTGGGTTGGTTGTGAATTTCCCTAATCCTTTAATCTTCCCACAATCGCTTTAAACTCCGGAAACGAGGTATCAATCCAAGAATCATCATCAATCTGGATATCATTTGCAAGAAGAGTTTTTAAAACGAGAAAACTCATGGCAATCCGATGATCCATGAATGTTTCAATTAATGTGGGCTTGATTTCAGTAACTTCTCCAAACGCATAACCGTCTTTTGTCTCGTCTACAACAACACCTAGTTTTTGCAAATTAGAAACCATCGCATGAATGCGGTCGGATTCTTTTGCGCGGAGGTCTTCTGCATTTTTGATTTCAAATCCTTCTTCGGAAAAAAGTCCTGCAATGGTAAGAATTGGAATTTCATCTATAATAGAAGGAATTAAATCGGAAGTAATTTCAGTCTTTTTTAGTTTAGATGGATACACTCTAAGGTCTCCAATTACTTCCCCACATTCTGTTCTTTCTTCTTCGACTTCAATTCTTCCACCCATACCGCGTAGAACAGTGAGTATCCCCGTTCGCGCAGGGTTAAGTCCTACGTTTTGAATTAGGATTGTTCCAAACTTTGCAAGAAGTCCGAAGACTATAAAAAATGCGGCAGATGAAATATCACCAGGAACTTGAAACTTATTACCATTAAAAGAAAAAGGAGGTTTTATTTTAAAGTGAGTTTTGGAGATATATTCTATTTCTCCACCAAGAAATCGAAGCATATTCTCTGTATGGTCGCGGGATAACTCGTCCTCTTCGTATTCTAACTCAACGTCAGACGCAATCGCTGCGAGCATCAAACAGGATTTTACCTGCGCACTCGCAATCGGACTTTTGTAGCTAATGGAATTTAACTTTTTCCCTGTGATTTTTAAGGGAGCTTTACCATCTCCTGTGACGGATTCTATTTCTGCACCCATTAGAGTGAGCGGGTCAATGATTCGCTTCATGGGTCGTTTTCGTAAAGAAGCATCTCCAGTGAGTTGAGTCTTAATTCCTACAAGCCCTGCCAATAAGCCAGCGGAAAGTCGAATTCCCGTTCCTCCATTCCCAAAATCAAGTTCTTCTCTTGGTTGAGTTAATCCCAATTTACCTGGGCTCTTTACTTTATATTGACCGAAGCCAATTTTGGTAAATTCAACACCCAATTTCGAGAAGGATTTCATTGTATTTAAAGGATCTTCTGCTTCTAGAAATCCTGTAATTTCAGATTCTCCTTTTGCGAGCGAAGAAAATAAAACAGACCTATGAGAAACAGATTTATCTCCGGGTACGATTATAGAAAAATTAGATGGAATTTGAAAATTAGAAGAAAGCATCCTTCCAAAACATACGAAGGCGTTTTAAAGAAAATAAGAATTTTTGTAAATTAGAGAATCCAAGAAAAGGAAATGAATTAAAAAACTAGAATTTTAGATAAATCAAATTCAAATCCTTTTACAGCCGGCGAGGCAATCACTCCTGCTAGAGCTGTAAAATGAGATTCAAATTCTTTTGATTTGAGGTACCACTTAGGGTCTAAGAGTTATTTTTTTCCAGTTTCGTACGAAGTTGCTTTAGCTACTACAGCATCTCGTCCGCCAGGAACCTTAATATAAACGATACATTCACATTCTTTCCATCCACTGTACGGAATGTTTGGATCATCTGGGTATAGGTTCTTACATTCTTTAACGTTAACACCACCCAATGTTCCACCGAATTCTCTTACTACAACAACTCCAGTAGACTCACCGTCAGCAACTCCAGAAGCACCTTCAATGCTCTCTTTAACAAGTTTACCGATCAAATCGCCTTTTACTTTTGTAGTAGCAGCATCAGTGCAAGTTGTTTGCATCATAGCTCCACTTCTTTTGTCCATTGCTTTTTGCGAAGCTCTTCCAGTAGATTTCATATAGAAAAACTCAAATGGCTTTGCATTTGGCTGTTCTGGTGGACCCGCCCAACCTTCAAATTGTTTTCCACCGCTCATTTCATGAGCTTTTTCATCTCCAGAACCGCAACTAGAAACGGCAACCATCATCATTGTAAAAAGCAAGATCGCTTTCATTTTCGACATCCTTAACTCCTTAAATTAAAAATTAAGATTTATACTTCTATCATCCACAAACCTAGTAAAAATTTAAAGCAAAATATTGTATTTTGTGAAATAAATTTCTAAAAATTTATATTCCCCCTCCGTGAATAAACTCTTGCAATAAATCGTCCTCTTCTTTTTTTGGGTTTTTCCCTCTGATTTGCTCATGAGATAGCTCAGCCATATCTCTCTGAAGAGTTTCTACTTTCTCTAATAAGATGGAAAATACTCTAGCAACAGGGTCAGGCATTTGCCCGTGATCTAACATGTGCTCACTATTTTTCTCGTCGGATTTTACTACTCGCCCAGGAATTCCAACCACAGTACAATTAGCAGGAACATCTCTCATTACCACCGATCCTGCGCCGACTCGAACATTGCTCTCAAGAGTGATATTCCCGAGTATCTTTGCACCAGACCCAATCACTACATTATCTTTCAAAGTTGGATGACGTTTTCCTGACTCTTTTCCGGTTCCGCCTAAAGTAACACCTTGGTAAATTAAACAGCCAGTTCCAATCTCCGCGGTTTCCCCGATTACAACTCCCATACCATGATCTATCATAATTCCGTTTGCAATCTTAGCACCTGGGTGGATGTCGATTCCAGTTAGAAAACGAGTGATGTAATTTATATAACGAGGAAGAAGAGGAATTTTACATTTATATAAGAAATGGGCTACCGAGTGAAACCAAAGTGCATGAAGACCGGGATAACATAGTATGACTTCCAAGTAGGATTTGGCAGCCGGATCGTTCTCTTTAATTTTTCTTATATTCTCAAACATGAATAATAGGTATTTAGAGCGAAGGTTTTTTGAAAGAATTAAACTTTCTTAGAAAGGAATTTTTAAACTAATGTTGGTTTTATTTAGGTTTAAATACCTTTTGTTTGGATGCCTAAGGAATTTGCAGCCTTTGTCAATTCCTCATCATGCGTTAAAAGATAGTATTTACCTACTTCAAACTCTTCTTTATAGAGATAGCTGCTAACAAGATGAATTGCATCTAAAGTTCCAATTGGATAGTTATAAGTATCGCCTGCCTTTTCCAAAATCCGCTCGTCGAGTTTAATCCAGTTGATATAAGGCGAGATATCCTCTAAATACTCGTAACATTTTTCTACTTGAACTTCTGTAAGAACTGAGCGCTTCAAAAGTCGATCCATTGTTCTACGAAATTCTGCCCGTAAAAGTGTAGAGGTCACGGCAACATCCCAGTTTCCAAAATCAGGATAATAATTCGGAGACTGTAAAACCCATCGAATCAAAGCAGAAGTATCAAGATAAACCGAAGTCATGTTCCTCGCGCTCCGAAAGTAAATCAGTGATTGGGTCAAAATCCCAATTTCTCAAAAATTGGGGTCTAGGAAAAGTTACCTTTTCCACTTTGGAAAATTCCATTTGTAAAAACTGAGTAACTTTGCGTTTCAAATTGCCTGTCTCTCTTTTGGGAGCTATATTTGAATCAATGATATTGTCGAGCTCAGACTCTAAACTATGAACTACAACATCTTTAAAGGAAAGTCCTTTTGAGGATGCTACCACTTTCACTTTTCTAAACAAATCATCAGGAATTTCAATGGTTGTTTTCATAAACCCATATTTATGTATTTACGGGAGAATGTCAATTTTTTTTTCTTCCTCTCGCTTATCTACTTAGCAATTACAAAATATTTGACTTAAAACTTTGGTACACAATTCTGACCTAATGAACCAGAAAACTGTTAAATTATTAAAAAAATACGCTGACCTAAAAGGCATTGATAAAAAACAAATTAAAAGAGAATGGCTTGCGCTAAACGAAACCGAAAAAGACAAAAAACGTCAAGAAATCGTTTCCGTATTAGTTAAAAAATAATCTATGATAGCCACCTTTCCGCAAGAGATTCAGGTAGATTCTGAAAACCTGACAATCACTTGGAAAGATGGCTTTACTTCTCACTACAATCTTCTAGACCTTCGCAAAAAATGTCCCTGTGCAGTTTGTTGTGGTGGACATGGTGGAAAAATTGGTGCGGCTACAGGTCATATAACTTCTATTCAACTTATATCTTGGCGCAAAGTAGGACGTTATGCGCTCAACTTTACTTGGAGCGACAATCACGATACGGGAATTTTTTCCTACGACAATCTACGTGCTTATTCTGATAGCGCTTCCGTAAAATAATTTTTTCTGAATGTTTTACCACAACTGCCGAGTAATTGCGAATAATCTAAAAATATTTCTTCAACATATCAGGAATCGTAAAATCTCCCGCTTCCGTTTGATAATTTTCAACGATAGCCGCAAGAGTTCTACCAATAGCAAGACCAGAACCATTGATGGTATGTAAAAGTTGGTTCTTTCCTTCTTTGGATTTATAGCGGATTTTTCCACGACGAGCTTGGTAGTCCTTGAAGTTAGAAACAGATGAGATTTCCATGTAGCGGTTAAGACCGGGCATCCACACTTCAATATCAAAAGTTTTAGAAGAAGAATTAGAAGTATCCTTACTACAAAGAAGTAAAACTCGATAATGCAGTCCGAGTTTTTTTAAAATGTTTTCCGCATTTACAAGCATCTTACGGTGTTCTGCCTCTGAGTCTTCCGGCTTTGTGAACTTAACAAGTTCAATTTTTTGAAATTGGTGGACTCTTACTAGACCTCTTGTATCCCTTCCATGTGATCCTGCTTCTCGTCTAAAACAAGAAGTATGCGCCATCACAGAAATGGGAAGTTTGTCTTCGGGAATAATTTCATCTCTATAAAGGTTAGTAAGTGGAACTTCCGCAGTTGGGATCAAACTTAGATTATCCGCTTCGAGGCGGTAGTATTCATCTTTGAACTTTGGATACTGTCCAGTAGTTTTCATTGACTCATCGTTCACCAGTGTCGGAACCCAAACTTCTTCGTATTCATGATCTGCCGAGTGAGTGTCGAGCATAAAGTTCATGAGTGCACGTTCGAGTTTAGCCGCTTTCCCGAAATAGGTATAAGCACGCCCACCGGCAAGTTTGACACCTTTTTCAAAGTCAAATATTCCAAGAGCTTCACCGATTTCGAAGTGAGTTTTGGGGGTAAAGGCAAATTGTGGTTTGGCTCCATACGTATGAGTTTCTACATTATCCTCGTCTGATTTTCCGAAAGGGACTTCTGAATCTAAAAAGTTCGGAAGACTTAAATTTAGATCAGCAAGATTATTTTCTTCTATTTCTAGAGCATCTTCTAGTTCTTTGATTTTATTTCCCACTTCTTTCATCGAAGCGGATACTTCTTGTATATCTCCACCTTTACTTTTGATGATGCCGATTTCTTTACTGACTCGGTTTCGTTCTGCTCGGAGAGTTTCGACTTCTCCTTGTAATTTTTTTTTGTTCTGGATAATACCATTTAGCCTGTCAACAAGAGCTGTATCGTCCATACATCTCTTCTTGAGCATTTCTTTTAATTCTTCTGGATTGGATTGGATTCTGTTTACGTCTAACATGATTAAACCGCTTTTCTATGGATAAATTTCAAACTATTTTCGTATATTGTCTGTTCTACTTTGTGATTTGCTTCTGTTCTAAGAGAAAACATTTTCTCCAAAATAAAAGGAAGATTGGAAGAGTCATTTCGTTTTCCCCTGTGTGGCGGTGGAGCCAAGTACGGAGCATCTGTTTCGATTAGAATGGATTCAAGTGGAACTTGTCTTGCTGCTTCTTGTATGTCCTGTGCATTTTTAAAAACCACAACTCCAGAGAAAGAAATATAATACCCTAATTCTACAAACTTGAGCGCGTATTCAGCATTATACGCAAAACAGTGAATGACTCCAAAACCTTTTCCTTTGTAGTCTTTTAGAACTTTATAGGTGTCCTCTGCCGCATCCCTAGAGTGGATAACAACAGGTAAACTGTTCTTTACAGAAATTTCCATGAAGTGGTGAAATGTTTTCCATTGAGAATCTTTGGTTTCATTTTTGTGATAGTAATCTAAACCAATTTCTCCAATTCCTACGAAATTTTTTTCTTCTTTGCAAGATTCAACCATCTTAGAAATTTCTTCTATTTCAGGTAATTCAATATTATCCGCAGGGTGACAACCGATAGTATACGAAAGTTCGATTTCTGACTTTGTATCAGTAGCAATACGTCTTGCGATTTTGGAGCGCTCTAGGTTAATTCCGATTTGGACAATCTTTTTAACACCGGCAGTTTGCGATTTCTCTAGTGACGAGGAAATATCCTGCCCTTGTGTTTCGATTAAATCTAAATGGCAATGCGTATCTATCAAACTATAGTTCATACAACCATAAAAATTGAAATCTTTCTAGACTAAAGTCAAATTTTTTCGAGTTATTTCAAATCCAATGAAGCTTTTCTTTTATTTAGACTTTTTGCGAATTCGTATCTTGCCCTAAGGCGTTCGTCCGAAATCAAAACTCCCAAGGTTTCTCCAATCACCATCACAACTCCAAGCAAAGGTAAAACGAGCATAAGCCCGGAAATTCCCGCAACGGAGCCACCCACAAAAATCATAAGAACTGTCAGAAGTGGATGCATATTTAGGCTGCGACCAATGGTAAGAGGCATAAATATAAAATCATCTAAAAGGCGAACCAAAATAAAAATGCCAATCGTACTGTATGCAATCATTGGATCTTGCGGAAAATCCGTAGCAGCCACAAGGACTACCATTACACATCCAAGTACTGAGCCTACAAATGGAATCAAGGCGAAAACTGCAGCAATGAACGCCAAAAGTAGCGGAGAGGAAATCCCTATTATCCACAACCCAATTCCAAGCGCGACAGTATCTAATAAAGTTAAACTCAAAATACCTTGAAAATAGGATCTAGCTGTTCTATCAATTTCTTGCAATAGATAAAGTGTGCGTTCAAAGTATGCATTTGGAACAGCATCGCATAAAAATTTTTTAAAATGATGACCGTCCCTTAAAAAGAAAAAAGCAAGAAAAGGAGCGAGGAATAAAGTGGGAAGCCAAGAACTTAAAGTAACAATAAAATCAGTGAGATATTGTTCCGCAAAAGTATTAGTAAACTTGGTAATTCGAATATTTACATTTTCACTCAAGTCCACTTTATCTAGATAACTAAATCTTTGCTCCATCGTAAGTAGTGTTTTTTGAAGTAAAGCAATTCCGCCTTCTAAATACCGAGTCATGGAGTCTTTCCAAAATAATAACTGTGTGCTTATATAAGGAAGTAGGATAATAGTTATTATCCATATTATAGAAAAAAAGCTCAGCATAGTAATGGTTACTGAAGTTTCCTTACTAAGTCCAGCCAAGACAAGTCGATTCATAACAGGGCTTAGGAGATAATAAAGAATTAACCCCAAAAGAAAAGGTACGACTAACCATAAAATTTTCTGAAATAAAAATAAAAGAATACAAGTCGCAGAAATAATCCCCACCCAAACGACAGGACCTGCTGACTTATTCATTCTATTCTACCGTCAATGCTTGAAACTGTTTCCCTGAGTCTTCTTCCAATATGCCGCGCTAGTTGTAGAGAAATTTTAGACGCAATCACCGCATGAGTTTCCAGAAGTCCTAGAAAGTCATCTCTAAAGAATACGGCTAAGGTGGAATCTTCCAAAGCTCTTGTCTGTGTGGAGCGAGGCGAATTATCAAGAAGTGCAAGTTCTCCGAATAGACGCCCTTGTTCTAGCTCGGCAATTTTTCCCGTTTCAGGTTGACCTTGGTGGCAAATCAGAATTTTCCCCGAAAGAATAATATAGAGTGCCTGCCCTTCTTCCCCTGTATCAAAAACCACTTCTTCTTTCAGATACTTTCTTTCATGCAAAAGACCATCTACTATTTTTAATTCCTTCGAGTTTAAAGTCTCAAAGAGTAATAGTGTTCGCAATTTTTTTATACGAGGAGATTCCTTTTTTGTTCCAAATAAATTCACAATAAACATTTTACATTACCCGATTTAAAAGTCATCCTAAATCTTAGTAACAAATTTCAGTTTTTGTTGACAGATACTTGCACAAATACAACTTTGGGAATGTGAAAAAAACTAATACTTACCTACTTCTTTTTATTTTAACCTTCGTTACTTTTATTTCCTGTGGAAAAAAAAGAGAATCTGAACTAATGTCCAATTTTCCGAATGTAGATGTGATGTTATTCCCTTCAAACTTTCTCTGGGGAACGTCCACTGCTGCGGAGCAAATGGAAGAAACTCCAAACAGTGATTGGGGAAAATTCATTCAAGATGCATACTCAAATAAACGTTTTGAGTCTGCTGGCAAAGGGCTCGCAAAGCCAGGGCATATTCATAATCTAGGGAATTATACGAAAGAACAAATCCTAAAAAAAACAAATCATAATGTTCTATATAACGAAGACTTCAAAATGGCAAAAGATATGAAGCATAACGCCTATCGTTTTTCGATTGCTTGGGATAGAATTTTCCCGCGAGCAGGAATGAAAGAACCTGATAAAGAAGCTATTCTTTATTATAAAAATTTGATTGTTTCTATGAAGGCTAATAACCTTTATCCACTACTAACACTATTTCATTTTTCAAGTCCGGCTTGGTTTTGGGAAGAGAAAGATGGAAAAATTGGTTGGGAAAGAGATGACGCATTAGAACATTATGAAAAATTTCTACGTGTGGTAGTTGAAAATTTTGCACCGGAAGTAGATCATTGGTGTACTTTAAACGAACCAATGGTATTTATCCTCGGCGGATATATGCAAGGTGTATTCCCTCCTCTTTTAGAGAGAAAGGAGATAACGGATGTTATACCAGTTATGTCTAAACTTCTGAAAGTTCATGCACTTTCCAAAAAAGTTATCCAAGAATCAGATATTAAACTCGGTAAAAAAAGTGTTGTTGGGTTTACCATGCATACCCGCGCATTTGAGCCTTATAGAAATTATGCGCCACTGGATAGAATCATTGCGGCTACAGTCGAACAAGCATTTATCTGGGATTTTATTGACGCAACGCAAACAGGAGTTTTAAAAGTAACAAATACTGATTACTCAGAAGAAATTCCCGGTCTAAAAGGAAGTTTGGATTACTTGGGAATCAATTACTATGGAAGATACTATATTAAATCAAATATCTTTTCTCCAACAAAGTTTGATACTTTATTTTCAGATCCAGCAAGCAAACCAGAAATTGTAAACGATCTAGATTGGGAAGCTTATCCATTAGGATTTTCTTATATACTTTCCAAGTCTTACGAGAAATACAAATTGCCTATCTATATTCTAGAAAGTGGAACTGCGGACGGTGCTGAAAATGACGTTAAACGACAAGCTAACCTAGTCACTCATCTTGCAGAAATTTGGAATTTGAACCAGACTAAAAAAGCGGATATTCGTGGTTATATCCATTGGTCTCTCATTGATAATTTTGAATGGGCAGAAGGTTTTGAAGCAAAATTCGGTTTAGTGAAAGTAGATTACCACAATAACTACAAACGCATTCCGCGACCCAGCGCAAAACTTTATACTGAAATCATAGAGAAAGGTATTTCTAAACAAATGTTGGAAACATACGGAAAGGATTTTAGATAGACAAAAATATTGTAGGGACTTGATTAATCAAGTCCCTACAATATTTTTGTCCCACAATATTTTTAAAAGATATATATATATTAAAGGCATTCGGTATATTATGATTATCCTATAACCCCGGTTTAATCATACTCTCTGGTTTCACCCATGCTTTAAATTTCTCTTCATCCAAAAGCCCCAATTTTTTACCTGCTTCTAGAAGAGTCGAATTATCGTGGTGCGCGGTTTTCGCGATCTTAGCCGCATTGTCATAACCTATATGTGGATTAAGAGCAGTCACTAGCATAAGTGAATTATGTAAGTTGTGATTGATCTTATCGTGGTTTGGCTCAATTCCTACAGCACAATGTTCTTCGAACATTTCACATGCATCGGATAATAAGCGTATGCTGTTCAGTACATTAAAGATGATGAGCGGCTTAAATACGTTTAATTCGAAGTTGCCGGAAGCACCGCCGATATTAACAGCTACATCATTTGCAATTACTTGAGAGGCAACCATTGTCATTGCTTCGGATTGAGTTGGGTTTACTTTTCCGGGCATGATAGAAGAGCCGGGTTCATTTTCTGGAATATTGATTTCGCCAATTCCACAACGTGGACCAGATGCAAGCCAACGAACATCATTTGCAATCTTCATGAGGGAAGCGGCTACTGTCTTTAATACTCCGCTTGCTTCAACCAAAGAATCGTGAGCCGCGAGTGCTTCGAATTTATTTTCTGCGGATACGAATGGTAAGCCTGTTTCTTTCGCAATTTGTTTTGCTACCTTTTCTGCAAATTCGGGATGAGTATTCAGTCCAGTTCCAACTGCCGTTCCGCCGATTGCAAGTCTATAGACTGCCGGTAATACGTGTCGCACTCTTTCGATTCCATACGTTAGTTGCTGTACATAACCGGAGAATTCCTGACCGAGGGTAAGCGGTGTTGCATCTTGTAAATGTGTGCGACCGATTTTAATAATGTCTTTAAAGTCTTCCGATTTTTTCTTTAGAGTATCACGAAGTTTTGTGAGTTCAGGAATGAGTCGGTTGTTTAGTTGTTCTGCTGCTGCAATATGCATCGCTGTAGGAAAAGTGTCGTTAGACGATTGAGCTTTATTCACGTCATCGTTTGGATGAACTGGTTTTTTAGAGCCCATCACTCCACCAGCTAATTCAATCGCACGATTAGAGATGACCTCGTTTGCGTTCATATTTGTTTGCGTTCCTGAACCAGTCTGCCAGATGCTAAGTGGAAAGTGTGCGTCGAGGCTACCCGATATTACCTCATCGGCAGCTTTTACGATTAAATCTTTTTTATCCTGTGGAAGTATCCCAAGCTCCGCGTTTACAATCGCCGCAGATTTTTTTAATACACCGAGAGCACGAATCATTTCGCGAGGAAATTTATCTGTCCCGATTTTGAAGTGATGCAGAGAACGCTCAGTTTGCGCTCCCCAGTATTTTGTTTCGTCTACTAGGATTTCTCCCATTGAATCTGTTTCTTTTCTCGTTCCCATTTTTATAATCCTTGTTTGATTTTTTATAATTACTTTTGCTTTGTCACCCTGAGCCTGTCGAAGGGCGACCTATACTATAAAGTCATGGATTCGACAAGCTCACCATGACAACATTGTTGTCATTCCCGAGTTCTTTTATCGGGAATCTCTACTTGTTGAGACCCCCTACAGAAAATTTAGGGGGTGACAGCCATTTGCTACTCCGATTCTACTTCAATTTTCTCTAACTCTTCTTCTTCATTTAATTTCTCAGGTCCTTTTAATTCAGCGACCAATTCTTTAGTAAGTTGAAAATAGGCATTTACTTTCTTGGCTACTTTCTTGCCATACTTCTCGGAGTAAGTCTTGATGAGCGACATATTCTCATTAGCCTCAAGTTTAAATTTATCTACTGCTTTCCCTTCCCAGATTAAAGTTCCATTCGAACATTTCTGTAAAATTCCTTTAAGCGCAAACTCAGATTTATCCCCGACTGGAGTTTCTCTCATCTCGGCGGTAAAAATTCCTTCTATCTTTGGAAAATCTTTTATAGAACAGACATTTTTAAACTTTGTTGGTGCCTTATAAACTATAAAAAGAGAATGATGCGAAATTTCTTGCCTCAAAATATCATGCAACATTGCATTTTCTTCTTTAGAAATTTTATTATCTAGAGATGGTAAAATTAAAATCCGTTTTGTAGTAGTTACATCCTTCGGATAATCGGAAGACTTTTTTATATATTGAATCGAACTGCACTGAGTAAATAGGAATGCGACAAGTAAGCCCAGAAATAGGTTTTGCATATATCTACAAAATGTAAAACAAGCCAATCTTTTCAAGTAGAAAAAGCGGAAGCAGGTCTACCTTTCTTTTATAGAAAATGTTAAGTTTGAGAATTATAAAATCCTGTAAATCGGGTTAATTCCCATGCTTGTGCCTAAAAGCCGAGCCATGTTTGAAAACTCTTCTGGACATGATTAACAAGGTTAAGAATTTTTCTAGCCAATCTTAGAAAAAGTAAAAATCCATTCTATTTTGTCCGAACCTCGTTCTAATATGGAATGAGTAGGAAAAAAACTAGGATAAAGTGATGAAATCGAATGCAAAAATCTATACAACTTATCTAAGCACAGCTTTTTACGAAGATGAGCTAAAAAATCAAGAATATTTAATAAATCTAAAAAAAAGTCTGTCCCTCTTATTTATAAAAGCCCAAGAGTATCTATTATCAATCTATTACCGTTTGTCAGAGAATGATGAGTTATTAGGATTACTAAAAAAACTTGTAACATTAGATAAGGAATCTCTCATAAAGACAATCGCTACAATAAATAAAAATCAAACCAATCAAAGTGGAAAAACGATTCTTCATTTAGCGGCTGATTATAATTATCCACAATTGGTGCAATTGCTTTTAGAGGGAGGAGCAAATCCGAATATTGCGGATTACAGAGGTTATACCTCTTTGATGACATCTCTATTAGATGGAAATCGTAAAATTGCAAAACTCTTACTCGTTTATGGGGCAAACCCTTTCATTCGAGAGAGTAGCGGAAACAACTCATTTGATCTTGCAAAAAAATATGACGAGCCTGAATTATATGATTTTATGCTAAATATTTTATCGCTTCCGAAAATAGAGTATGAATCCATTTACTCCAAAGAAATGAGTAAAGCGGAACACTTTATCATACTTTTTGTATATTTAATTTCTTGCCTTATTTCAGGAATGCTTTCTTACTATTTGCTAAGAATCAATTCCTGATTTATTACACGGCGAGGTTAATAGAATGCACTACTTATCTAAAAATATTTCAATCCTAGTTTTAATAACTTTTTTATTCATAGAGTTTCTTTCCTGCAAAATTCCTAATAGTTCGCAACAAGTAAGTCCATCTAATACAGAAACGGCTAATACTAATATAACCCAAGTATCCGACTATTCAATAGTAACCGACCCGAATGGGATTGCGTTTTACAAAAGTCCAATGGATTTAAAATCGAAGTCAGGAATTCTTTCCTCTGGCGCAAAATATGAATATACCAGCGTAGTAAAACAAGAACCAGACGCTTACGATACATGGAAAGAAATTATTCATGAAGGAAATAACGTATGGATTATTTGGAATCCAATTTTAGAAGATCGATTGGTTTTAAATTTTTCTAATCATATCTCGAATGAAACTCCCTTAGAATTGGGATATGTTTTGACAGAAAAAGAAATGAGTATTTTAGAATTTCCTTTCGCCGATGCGAAACAAATTGAAAAAGTAAATTCGTTTACAATTCTAAAATCATCTTACTACGCCGAACAACGAAGTCATTTTAAAGGTTATCATGAAGTAGACTATTCTAATCCGCGAAAAGCTACTTGGTATGAAGTTATTACCGAATCGGGAAACAAAGGTTATATCAATGATGTAAACGCAGCTTTTTATTCAGAAGCGCAGGAAGCAAAGTCTGCGGCTAATGACAAACGAATACAAAAGGGTGGATTTTTAAAATTAAAAAATCCTAAGCCTAAACTTTACTTTGGGGATACACTAGAGACATTTTCATCGAAAGTTAAAATAAGATTTTCAAAGTTCATACAAGAATTCGATATTCATTCTTCTTTAGAAAAATCAGGAGTTCGTTATTACCAATTAAAAAATATAGAATCTCTTATTAAAGAAGAAATAATTAGAATTACCCACAATGGAAAACCATTTCCTTGGAAAGAAAGTGACAATAACTTAGATTTTTACATTTCTGAAAAAGATGGAATTTTTTATACAGAGATGGAGGCTTCTCGAAATACAATAGAAAATACAAGTTTTAAAGGGGATAGGTCTGCGATTCGAGTTATGCAAAGAGAATACGAAGAAAATTCTCTCTTTTTGAATTACAGTAAGTTTAAATTAAAACAAATCCCTAATAAATTAAGCGACGGGGATACTTATTATATTGCGACAGCTTATTTATATTTAGGTCATACGCCAAGTAATGATGAATTCGATGAGGCAAATAGAAGAATGATTTTGAGAAGAGATAAAGGCGTATATAAGGCGGTTTCTTCCAATTTGGTTTCTTCTATTCCACTGCGAATTTTAGACTTAGATAAAGATGGGGTTTACGAGATAGTAACCGAAGAACATTGGAGAATGGTGAATAAAAGAATTATTTACGGAATCAAAGAAGGAGAAACAAATTATTCGATTATAACTCCACCGCACGGAAATGATATTGGTGCTATTGATTTAAATAAAGGTCTGATTATAGCAGGAAATGGATTAGACGTAGCCTTGAAGGGCAATTTAAAAAAGGGACAGTATTTCAATACAGCAAAGGAAAACTTATTCCCACTGATTTAAAAACAGACGTTGTTAAACCTTTGCCCTCTATTCGTAATCCGCATTATATAGAATGAAATTATTTAGTTGACTTTTTAAACTAAATTAAATAGAATATTATAGAGACAGTAATCATTTCCTTTAAGAAGGAGTAATGTATGGCAAAAGATAAAAAATGGGTAGATTGTCCTTCGTGTGGTTCTATTGGAACTATGAAATTTTCCAATAAAAGAAATTTCGAAGTAAAGCATAAAGAGTTAGGAGAACTCAAACTAACTAAATTAAGCGGGTATTTTTGTAAAAAATGCGATGATGGTTTTTTTACTATCAAATCAGAAAATGCTATCGAAGCTCATCTTGCAGAATTACAAGCAAGAAAAGATGCGGATAAAGTCAAAGCATCTGATTTGATTTTAGTAGAAGACCTTGCTCGCAAATGGAAGAAGACCAAACAATACATTCACAAACTAATGAACGAAGGAAAAATTCATTATGTATATATAGGCAAATTAAGATTTCCACTCAAGGAAGAGTTGAATCGAAATGGAATTTAACTATTATTTCTTTTTATCTAACTCCAATGCAAAGTTCAGAGCTTCTTCTTGATACGATCCGGAGCCAATGGTGATAAACCGTATTATGCCGCTGCGGTCGATGACTGCTGTGGTAGGAATAGCAGAGATCATAAAAAATCCGGCAAGTTGAGCTTCCGAATCTTGTAAAATAGTAAACTTTGGATTTATTTTATTTCCATAGGCTTTTACTAAACCCATCTCTTCATTGGAGACAGCTAGAATTTTTATAGTAGGATTTTTGCCTGCAAAATCGGAAAGATATTTATGACTGGCAACACAAGGTCCACACCATGTCGCCCAAAACTCAATGACGGTTACGTTATTCTCAATATCTTTATTTGTAAGAAACGGTTTACCAGTAATAGCCGCTAGTTTAAATTCGGGAATGGTCTTACCCATAAGTTTTTTTCGAACTAACTCTAATTCATCGGGTCTTGCCTCTAACTTGAGGGTAATAGTAATAAGCTTCTTGTCTCGTTCTAATTCAACCTTTACTTCATTGCCTACACCTTTGGATTGAATATAGCTAATAAGTTGGTCTGTAGTTTTCATAGGAGTTGTATCTATTTTTTTTACAATATCTCCAGCCTTAATTCCTGCTTTTTCGGCTGGTGTTCCTGCTATTGCTTGTTTTACCCCTACTCCATTTGGGCTTTCACCGATGGAAATCCCCATCCAAGGTTTTGCTTGTTCAAAGCTTTGCGCATTCAGTGAGAATGTAGATATTATTAGGAAAATCTGAATCAGTTTATAAAACATTTTTAAATCTCTCTTGGTATTTTAGACTACTTTAGAAATAGATTAATTTACAACTAAAAAAGAAACTCTTTGAAATTCTTTTCCGAGTATAAAATCCTAATTGTCAATTCAGAAGAATTAAATATCGTCTTCTCAGACACGCTCTAAGATTGGGTTACATTTTCTTTTAGTTGCGGATACCCTTTCTATATTCCTTACTTTATTGGTTTCTTTACTGCTATGTATACCGCCATAGGGAGTATAGAAAACAATATACAAACTAGTATAGAAACTAATAAAGAAAGTATATCCGCAACCAAAAGCAAGGTGCATTACTGTAAAAACGGCAACAGCAAATTAAGAAAACGAGACTAATCATAATTATTCTTAGATCGATATACTACTCAGCTATCCAATAAAGAATATTAAAACTGAAATTAAGAAAGAATTTAAAAATTATATTCCAATCTGAAAAAATTACAAAACATTGATAAAATTTTTAATAGGTTTCGAAATTTGTGACTTGTCTTTTAAAAACTCAAACAAAACGATAACATAAATAAGAGACTTAATTATGAATAATATGACTATAAGCAGAAGAATGGGTTTGGTTGCAGGCATTTCCCTCGTGATAATGGCTATAGTAGCTGGATTCGCCTATGGCTATATCTTCCAAAGTATTTACATTCCGTTCGATCAATACACAACTCTATTAAATCTAAAACAATTTAGTTTCCTATTTCGTTTATTTATCTTTTTATTTCTTATCGTTTTGATCTTAGATATAATAGTTGCCTGGGCTTTGTATTATTTTTTTAAAGAGGATAATGAGTCTTTGTCGTTACTGACTGCCTACTTAAGATTAGTCTATGCTGGTTTATTAGGTATTTCTTTTTTAAACCTTCTTCACGTTTTACAATTAAGAGAGCAGACTCCAAATGACGCATCCTTAATCATGGTCCAATTAAATACTTTTCTAGATATGTGGTCTCTTGGGCTAATAGTGTTTGCCTGCCATTTGTTTGTTTTAGGATATTTGATTTTTACTTCGGGGTATATTCCAAAATTTATTGGTGCGTTAGCTATATTAGCTGGCTTAGCTTATCTTTTTACCAATTCGGCTAATCTACTTTTACCGGATTATTATTTATACAAGGCAAAGATTGAAATGATTTTAGGTTTACCAATGGCGTTAGGAGAATTAGCATTCGCAGTTTGGTTAATAGCTAAAGGCGGAAAAGTAGGTAATTACAATAAATAATAACTAGGAGAAAAAAATGAATCCAATGATTAAAAATATTTTAGCAGTGATTTTAGGTTTTGTAATTGGGAGCGCAGTGAATATGGGGATTATTATGGTCAGTGGCTCCATTATTCCACCACCGATCGGGGCGGATGTTACAACTATGGAGGGGTTAAAAGCGAGTATCCACCTATTTGAACCCAAACATTTTTTATTTCCTTTTTTGGCTCATGCGCTTGGAACTTTTGTGGGGGCACTTGTAGCTGCATTCATTTCAGCGAGTCAAAAAATGAAATTTGCATTTACTATTGGAGTCTTGTTTTTATTAGGAGGAACTGCAAATGTATTTATGTTACCAGCCCCAATATGGTTTAATATTTTAGATTTAGCCGGTGCTTATATTCCTATGAGTTATATTGCGGGTAAATTGGTTGTTAATCGCCTCAAGAATTAATTTTTTACTAAAAGTATGAGATACCTTTTTTCTCTTTTTAAATTAATGATACTAGTCTTGAGTATATGCCATAGAGTTACCCATATCATTTTTTATCGTTCTTTTATCAGTGTTCATCGGTGGTAATCAGTTTCTTACTATTTAGCGTAAGCTTGCGTATATGCGAAATTCGAGTTAATCATAATAAATAGTGCAACTTCCATAGAGTTTTGTAATTTTATTTCTTTCTGGATCTAGTACTAAATAGAACTTACTAGTAATTCGCCCTTTGCCAGTAAAAATTGGAAATACTATTTCCTTGTTTTGATTATCCCAAAGAAGTAATTCTGCTGATGTTGGAAAAGAATCATTTCTAAAACACTGAAAATAATCTTTGTAAGACTTACGCAATTTAATTAAAAAATTCTTTCCTGTTTTAAAAAAAGATTCTTTTTGTTTTGGGGTAAATAGTAATTTGGCGTCCTCCACCCTGATTCCAAGTTCATCTCCATACAAATGAGGTTTATACAATTCTATTTTTCCTGTCACTTCCACTAAGTCTGTGTTTTCGGCAGAAACATTTTCTGGATTTAAGACTACTAAAATTCCACTTGGACTTCCAAATGCTGCTAAATTCGAAGTTTTATCATCTGCTTTTAAATAAGTCGCTTGGATAGTAACTTTCTCACCAATTTGTTTTGGAGAATACATCGAACTATAAGGCGGACCATAAGGAGATGTAAATTCTCTATAGGGAAAACCTCCAACGCCATGCTCCCGCACTTGCTGCTGGGGAGATTTTTTTTCTACTTCTGCTTTTGTTAAAAAATTATCTAAATAGATAGACACCGAATCTAAACATAACGTTCGGAGCGGAAAATTGTTATTAGGCACACAATCGGAGTATATGCCTGCTGAGTAAATAAGTAAATAAATTAGAAGTAATAATTTCATATACATTCGTAGTAATTAATAGACCTTATCCTCAAAACCCACCCAACCCGTAGAAATTATTCTGAAATGATTTGCGTCAAGAAAAAAGAACTTGGAGAAGGAAAAATTATTTTCCACTCCCGACTTCCATGGCAGGCTTAGTTTTTACTTTTACGATTTCTTTTAACTTTTATTTCTGAATAGATTTGTTCTAGTGTATGATTTCTATACTTAGTTTTTCGTTCTTCTGTATAATTGCCATGACCGAAATCATATTGTTGAAAAAAACGCACTAACTCAAGCGGTTCTAACGCCTTCTTTAAGGCTTCGATTCCTCTAACATTGATATCATGTAAAGTTGTTGTGCTCATTTTTTTTACCTAAATAATATTTTTAATCCAGTTCAAGGGATTGTCAACTTTAATTCCCAGATTCTTCTCATTTCTCTTGGCTCTTTTTTCAACACTGAACTAGGACATTACGCCGCTAACTTTTTAAAATGAATCTTTGCATGAACTCCAATAGCATCCAGAATTCGTAGCATCAAATCCGTTGATATGTCCTTATATTGCCGATTCATCAGTGCTGTGACCCTTGTTCTTGAAGTTTTCGCAAGTCTGGCTACCTGGGCATGAGTAAGACCTCGCTTTAGCACAGTCTCGATAATTTTATCATTTAGGTCACTGCGGATTTCAAACTCTAATCCCATAGTTGGACTGAGCCCAAGAGCAATCGCCAATTCTTTGGCATCCTTTGTTACAATAGATTTAGTCTTCTTCATTTTGTAGCTCCTTTAATCTTTTGCGTCCAAGTTCAATTTCATGCGTAGGTGTTTTCCGGGTCTTCTTTTGAAAGGCATGAAAAATTAATACCCGATCGACAAGTTTGGTAAAATAAAAAACTCGAAAAGCTCCATTGGCATCTTTAATTCGTAACTCTTCCACACCCATACCGATAGATGGCATCGGTTTAGCCAAAGGCATTGAAAGCTGATTGCCTTTTTGTAGTTCAAAGATCGCTTGACCTACTTCCCGACGAATTTCTTCGGGGAATTTTTTTAAAGTCGCAAGAGCTTTTGCGTGAAACTTAGCTTTTTTCATTCTTTTAGGAATGTCTCAGATATGGGACATTATTGCAAGTAAAAAAGAGGTTCATCGCTTTGAAAACAAACCCTCAAAACCCACCCAACCCAAAGCGGGTAAATATCAATTTGCCGGAGTTCTTGTCGGTGAAGACTACTAGGAGTCTGTTGTTTACCGTGTCGATGATGGAATCAAAGTTATGTTCGTCGCTCGATGTAAGGATACTTTTTGTACCTGAGATAGGGGTTACTTTGCAGTTGGTTGCATCTAGATTGCAATGATAGAGATACAATATATCACCGTTATACGCTAAGACTAAAAGTTTTTGGTTTACTAAATCAATATTTAATTTGGGGAAATAGGTGGAAGAAGGCATACCGGAAGATATATCATGCTCAGTGCAACTACTAGCAATAAATGCTGTCAAATCACAGCGGAAAATAAAGGGTATCCCGCCTAAGCTATAATTTGCTGTGAGTAGAATTATCTTGTTGTTAATCGTATCAATTCCTAAATCGGGAGTGAGTCCGCCTAGATGGCTAAATATTTCCAAGGAACCTACCGAGTTGCCATTGGTATCTATTTTTTCGATGACAGGGTAATACAATGTATTCGATGATAGAAAAAGGTCAGCTCCTACAGTGAGAGCTTTGTATAAATAATTATCTGAATTATTATAAAGGAAGCCTCTTGAACCTACTGCATAATTTTGTAATCCGTAATCTCTTACTGCAGACGGAAAGTCGTAAATGAATAAATCGGGATAAATACTTTGAAAAAATGTCGTACCTGCCGAATTGTCATACAGATTAATGAGATTTCCATTTACAATTACATTTGCTGGGTAGGGGTTGTACATATCATAATCAAAATTATAAAGTATATTTGCCCCATCCTTTATGTTGGTACTGCGGCTATCAATCGTTAGGTTATTATTGATTTTCCAAACTACCGTAGCAAATGTAGAATTAGTCGTAGTTACAAAAATAGAATTTGTATCTTGGTCAATAGCAAGTTTGGGACGTGATCCATTATAAATATCGAGGAGCAATGAGGTTTTACTCATTTTTAAACAATTTGCTCCAGACAAGTCACAACTGTACATTCCTAATTTAGAAGAATTAGAAGCATCTTTTAGTGCCACATAAAACTTTAGATTGGAATCCATAATACCAATAGAAGGATTGAGTCCGCTATTAAAACTTTCTCCCAATAGAGTTGAAAGATCGGAGGTATAATTATCATTATCCACAACTGTCGTAGATTTTGTAACTGATTCCGAATCTATACTTGCCGTAATCGAATAAGCTCGGTTGTCGTTAAACTGGTCGTTTATAGTATAATTGATTTTTTGAGAAGTTGTATAATTTGCCGAGGTAAATGTTAAATTCGTCTGTCCTAGTTGGATAGAAGGATCACTCGGAGTTAATACTAGAGTAACCGTTCCCTCTGGTGGCTCGACTCGAAGAGAAACATCCACTTGTTTAGGTACATCTTCTTCTGATTGCGCGGGAAGAGATAAATTAATTCCTCTAGTCACTAAATCTTTGATAGAGATTGTTGAAGTCAAACTCCCATAATTCAGGGAAGTAAAGGTCACTTCTTCGTTTTCGTCTAATGCGTCAGCATCTTCGATGGCAGTCATTGTAATTTGTCGATTGATGGTTGCATTAGATGCATTAAAAACAATTGGATTTTCGGAAAAAGATAACTTAGAGTTTGTGCTCGTGATGGTAATTGTTTCATCACTTACTGAGCTAGAAAATCGAAGACTGATAGTTACTGAAGCACCTTCGTCCATGTTGGTAGGAAAGTTACTCAGAACAATCGAAGGATTTGTATTCATTCGGACCCCAATCAGTAATCCACCTGCACCTTCGGTGATATGATCGAAGACTGCTTTTTTGCAATTTGTTAAAAATAGTAGAGCGGTAAATAGTAAGTAAACGTATTTCATTTTTTAGCCTCAAAAAGATAGAATCGGTGCATTCACCGCATCACTCACTGTATTGGTATGCCCATACCCTAACTGACCGAAAGCATTATCGCCCCAACATTTAAAACGACCCGATTCAAAAATGGCACATGTGAAAGAAGTAGAGGTTTCAATAGCGATTGCTTTTTCCCCGAGATACATTTGATCTGAGTAACTTGAGCCAGGATGCTTTAGTACGGAAGCGACTTGAGTAGGCTTATAATCTAAAGTATTATTACCGAAACCTAGTGCATAAAAATTATTACTTCCCCAGCAAAGAACTTTCCCTGAATCAAATACTACACATGCATGGCGAAATCTTAAGGATAAATAAGTTATATTACTACCAAATTCAAAAGGAAGTGCTGTATAAGCGAAGATTACTGGATCTGGATTAAGGTAAATGTCTATGTTAACGATATGAAAATCCCAAGTCCCCCAGCAAATGACCTGTAATGTTCCAGAAAATAAAACACAAGTATGAGTTTCTCCAGATGAAATCTGTTGAACTCCTCCTAAATATAATTGCAAAGAAAAATCGATAAAATTAGCCGAACTAACAATAAAATTAGAAAAGAAATTAAGTATATCAATACTATTAAATCCTAATTGAAAATTATTACCATTTCCCCAGCAACGAGTAAAAAAATCTTTAAGAAAACCACAAAAAAAATTCTTTCCAACAGAAATATCTTTAAACTTGTCATTCACTTCAATCGTCTTTCTCAGCATGGGAGTATTCACAAAACGATCAGGTTTAAAAACATCAGGATCTTCGCTAGTATCCCAATATCCAAATCCAAAGCCTAGGGTTTCGTCCACATTGTCCCCCCAACAGGCAATTTTCTCAGTTCTCAAAATTACACAAGTATTCAAGTAATTTGCGGAAATCTTTTTTGCCAGATCCGGTAGTATGATATATGGAGCTTTTGCCGCATCTTTTACATCTAGATTATTTCCTGTGCCTAATGCACCACTTACATTTCCACCCCAACACTTTACCCTACCACTAGTAAAGCGTGCACAAGCATGATGTAATCCAGCAGTGATTTCCAATGCTTTTTCTTCAAATTGAATTTCTTTAGATTGCAGTGCATCTGGCTGATTAAATCGTTCTTCCCCCGTGCCTAGTTGACCCACAAAATTAAACCCCCAGCACCTCACCTTCCCAGCACTCGATAAATAACAACTAAACCCATCGCCTAACGCCATCTGCACAGGAACTTCCGTTGTAAACGGAATCACTGCTGGCGTAGCGGGATTAAAACTCCAATCAGTGACAAAATTCGTAACATACATCCGATACCGAGTCTTTTTCTTAAGCGGCGAACTAGGAGTAAACACAACTTGGCTTCCACTTACAACGTATGTTCCGGTTATTTTCTCATCTGTATCTTCTAGAAGATAAACCGAAAAATCATCCACAAAGGGTGCAAATAAATCCTTATTAAAATTGAGGGTAATACTAGCGTTAACCGATACACCAAAGCCTTGAGCGGAAGGTGTAGACGAAACCAAAAAAGGTCCTTGGGTCTCACCGGTTTCAAAAGTAAAAGTATAATTTGAGCCTAAAGAATTTCCAAACAAATCTCGCACGGTGCTACTGACTGTAATCGTAATAGTGCTCCAAACTGGAAAATAGGACGATGGGTAAAATAAAATTTTATTACTGACGTTACCCGCAACTAATGTAGTTCCGGCGATTGTATTTCCCAAGTTGTCTACAGCCGAAATGGAATTGGATAGAACACTAGACGGATTTACTTGTTTATTGAATGTGACTTCGATGACTTGGTTTTCGGGAATAAATACATCGAAGTCCATTGGTGTTGTGCCTGTTACCGCCAAAGCTGTATTATCCGGTGCAAGCTCTGTTTGGAATTGAAAGCTGTAAGATGCTTCTACAGAATTTCCAGATAGGTATTTTACAGAAGGCTGTATATTTACTGTGTATGTTGTTCCATAGTTTAAAGGCGAAGATGGGGTAAATATAAATTGTTCGCTCGAAAGAGTATACGTTCCAGTAACCGCTACTCCCCCAGAAGTTACTGTAAAATTATTCAAATTCACTGTATTCAAGTCGATTGCATTTACAAATGTAATTGTAATCGAGCTATTTACACTAACGACAGTAGCATCTTTGTCCGGTGTATTGCTTACTACGTACGTGGCAGTTACTGGAGTTGAACTCGTCGGATTAGATGAATTAGCCGTTGGAAGAAATGCAAAGAGAGCAAGAAGAGGATTTACTTTTCCCTCTCCAGCTTTTGGTTTCAGAAATAAAATTCCACAGTTCGACAAAAGTGTAATCAAAATGGAGAGTAGAATTTGGGATATAATTCTTTTGGAATTCATAGAAACCTTTCACTTTAGCTTGGAACAAACCGGATGATTCGAGTTTGTCGATGGTTCAAACTTTGAACACAAACATGAAAAAGCAAGAACAATTTCTTTTCAAGGAAAATGTAATTCTATTATTAAGTAGTTATACTTATACCGAAGAAGGGACTCGAACCCCCATGGATTGCTCCGCTGGTACCTGAAACCAGTGCGTCTACCAATTCCGCCACTTCGGCTAATTTGGAATCAATAAAATTCTAGTCGGTGATTTAGTCAGCTTCTTTTTGATACAAAGTTTTCACTTCCACAATCAACTTTGTCAAAATATTTCTAGAAAATTTAGTTGCTTAAATGTAAGACTCTGATATGTTTACCCGCATGAAATTTCCCCAGAATGACATAATCATACTTGCTATTGGAATGACTCTTATTGGAATCACCGTTTACCTCTACAGACTTTATAAAAACAAAACTTCCTCAGCTAACCTTTCTATTGCTCTGGGAACTTTGGACGAACAGTTACTTAGTCTCTCAAAAGATTTTTATGAAATCGGCAGGGAAGAAAAAGAAGAAATGATTCGTATCAATTCCCAAAAGGCAAGTCGGCAACATGCATTTATCAATAAAAAATCCGGAAAATTTTATCTCACCGATAACAATTCCACAAATGGAACCTATATTAACGAAAAACGAATTCAGCCAAATGCTGCCTACTTACTTTCCCACCAAGACGAAGTAAAAATTGGCGGAGTCATTTTAAGATTCTATGATTTGAATTCGTTAAAAAAAAATCGTCTAATTTGAATTAGCCACAGAAAAAAATGTTATACTAACTAGAAAAATCCTAGACATCTATAGTAGCATTCCAGAAATTCCTCACAGGGGAACAAATTAGATGAAGGACTGGAAACTTATTACTCTCGTTTTGTTATTTTTAATAGTAATTGGTGTTTTACAAAGTATTTTGTATTCACCGCTAACTCCTAAAGCTGCCGCCATTGCTCATTTCAAGATCAATCCTAAACTGCTCGCCAAAGTAAAAACAGATGTTAGTTTTAGTGCGGCTGTAGGGGCTAACTTAACTGAAACCGATATAGAAAAAAAGTATGGTCGTTTGGAATTAGTAACACTGTTGGATAGCACTATTATTCGTGGAGCCGTCATTGAACAGGGGGAGGATTTTATTCGAATAGAAACTTCATCAGGAATTCAAAAAATTCAAACTGATAAAATCGACACTGTAGAAATCATCCGCTAAATTGCTATACGAAAGCCAAAGTGGGTTTTAATTTTGAAAAAATGCTTTAATTTCTTAATCCTGAAAATCCCGAAAATCATTCCAATCCTGACACATAAAACGATTTACAAGTTGTTCGTTTCATCTGAAATAGACTAGTATGCAAATTAAAAAATACGATGTAATAGTAATTGGAACCGGTCCCGGCGGCGAAGGGGCTGCGATGAAAGCAGTCAAGTCTGGCAAAACCGTTGCAGTGATTGAAAAATACGACCGAGTTGGTGGAGGTTGTAGTCATTGGGGAACTATTCCAAGCAAATCCTTACGTCATGCGGCACAGCAATTAGTTGATTTTAAATCCAATCCTCTTTTTGAAAAATATACGAGTAATATCGAATATCCGCAACTAGTAAAAACGGCGGAGTCAGTTATCACTAAACAAGTCAAAATGAGACAGAGTTTTTATGAGCGAAATGATATTGATATTTATTATGGTCATGCCAGTTTTGTAGATAAAAATTCTATCGAAGTAAAAAATTTAGGCAATATAATCGCAAAACTAAATGCGGATTACTTTGTATTAGCCACTGGTTCAAGACCTTATCACCCTAAAGATATTGACTTTACTAATTCCCGTGTTTTTGATAGCGATACAATTTTAAAGTTAGATTACACTCCTCATTCTATTACAATTTACGGAGCTGGGGTTATTGGTTGTGAGTATGCTTCTATTTTTAGGAGTATTGGCACAAAAGTCAATCTTGTGAATACTCGTGATAAGCTCCTTGCGTTCTTAGATGATGAAATCATTGATGCACTTTCTTATCACTTGCGAGAACAGGGGATTTTGATTCGGCATAATGAAGAATATGAAAAATGTGAAACTAAAAATGATTCAGTAGTCCTTCACATGAAATCAGGAAAACAAATTAAGTCAGATGTATTTTTATTTGCAAATGGTAGAACTGGAAATTCGAAAGAGCTTGGTCTTGATAAAATCGGAATCAATGTAAATGGAAGAGAACAAATCGAAGTAAACGAAAATTACCAGACTAGCCTTTCTCATATCTATGCAGTAGGGGATATTATTGGTTATCCGAGTCTTGCCAGCGCCGCTTACGACCAAGGACGATTTGCCGCTACTCATATCGTAGAAGGAAAATGTGAATTCAAACTTGTGCAAAGTATTCCGACTGGAATTTACACAAGTCCCGAAATTAGCTCCATTGGAAAAAACGAAAAGGAACTCACAGACGAAAAAGTTCCGTATGAAGTGGGACATGCTTTATTTAAAAGCCTTGCTCGCGCTCAGATCACAGGAAGAACCGTTGGAATGTTAAAACTTTTATTTCACCGCGACACCTTGCAGATACTCGGTATTCACTGCTTCGGAAGTGAAGCATCTGAAATTGTGCATATCGGTCAAGCAATCATGGCACAAAAAGGCGACGCAAACACCTTGTTATACTTTATCAATACTACGTTTAATTATCCGACGATGGCGGAAGCTTATCGCGTGGCTGCACTCAATGGATTTAACCGGTTAGCATGAAAAAAATTGGAATTGATGTTCGTATGATCGAACATTCCGGTATCGGGGTTCGGATTTTAAATCTGGTTCAGCATTTAGCAAAAGAAAAACGAGAAGGTTTAGATATTTATTTATTTGGTAATTCTGAAATCTTAGGCAAATACGGATTAGACAAAGAATTTAAAATCATTGAGTATAACGCGGGAATTTACAGTCTCAGAGAATTTTTTGGTCATTCTAAAATGTCGGATATGGATTTACTGGACATCCCGCATTTTAATGTGCCTTTGCGATTTTTAAAAAAATGCATTGTGACCATACACGATATTATCCCCTACAAAATGAAGGAATTTTTCCCAAGTAAGATAAAACGAATTTACATGAAGCTGATTTTTTTTCTGATAAAAAAACACAGTCATAAAGTAGTAAGTGTGTCCGAGTGCACAAAATCGGACTTAGTCGAAGTATTTCATTTTTCGGAATCCCAAATCGTAAATATCTACAACGGTCTCAATCATGAACTATTTTTTCCTCATTCTAAAAAAGAAATTACTGAGTTTAGGATCAAATACAATCTCGAAAAAGAATACCTTCTCACCGTAGGAATTGGAAAAGGACATAAAAATTTGGGTTTTGTAATCCGGACTTTGACTCCACTCTGGCTTGAGGGAAATCTAGATTTGCCGCTAGTTCTTGCCGGCGCTGGTGGGAAAATTCCTGAACATCTAGTAGAAGTTATCCATCCTGTGGAAAAGTTTATCATTCCGTTTCAAAAAATTTCTTACGAAGAATTACCACTTCTTTACCAATCCGCAAAAATGCTTATATTTCCTTCTCTTTACGAAGGTTTTGGATTCCCGCTTTTGGAAGCACAGGGTGTGGGTTGTCCCGTATTATCCGCTAACGTATCTGTAATGCCTGAAATCCTTCGCGGCTCTGCTTATTTTTTTGATCCAACAGAGGAAGCTAAATTCCAACAAGAGTTTCGGCTATTCATGCTTAACCCCTCCCTATTAAAAACAAAAGTCCCTCTCGGATACGAAAACGCAAAACGATTTAGCTGGAAAAAGGCAGCAGAAGAAACTTTACGACTGTATCGAGCTTAATACATATTTTGTGCTTCTGCCTCCGACTGGAAGTTTTTTCAAACATCCTAAAGTAAGCAAGTCCGTCAAATGACGAGTAGCCGTTGCTTTACTTACTTTTGTAATTTTTTGATACTGACCTGCGCTTATTCCCTCATCAAATTGATTCGAATTAGAATCAAGCATTAAGTTAAGAATTTTTTTTTGCTCTGACAATAGATTGAGGTGATTGAAATTTCGCCAGAATCTAGTTTTAGAAATTAGTTTTTCTATTTTTGCGATAGAATTTAAAATAGAATCTTTTAGAACAGATAGATACCATTCGATCCAATTGGTAATATCCAAATCGCCTCTTTGAGTTGTTTCTAATCGCGAGTAGTAGTCTTTTCTTTTTTCTAAGATGGAAGAAGATAGGGAGTAGAGCTTTGCGCATTTTTGATTGTATTGCGCTAAGGCTAATTCGGAGAAAACTCTTGCTAGTCTTCCGTTTCCATCTTCAAACGGATGGATTGTCAAAAACCATAGATGCAGAATTCCAGCTCGGACAAATGGGTCTAAGCCGATATCCATTTTGGATTCATCAAACCAGTCGAGTAATGATTTCATTTCTGCTTTTACTCTTTTGTGCGAAGGAGCGTCAAAGTGAACTTTCGGATTATCCACTCTGCCTGATACAACGAGCATTGGATTTTTTCCTCTCCACTTACCTACTCGGATATTTGTTTCTTTTGTTTCGGGGAATAACCATCTATGCCATTGGAACAATCGGCTCACTGTGACTTTTTGGTTTGTGTTTCTAAAAATATCAAACTGTAAATCAGCTAAGCCCTCTGTTTTTTTGGTCGTGGGAAATGGTTCTATTTTGAGCTTTAGACGTTTCGCTAGGGAGGAGCGAACAGAATATACATTGAGTGTTTCTCCTTCAATTTCTGAAGAGTGGAGGATATTTTTTAGAATAGAATCTAGTTCGGTTGCGAGAGATTCGTTTTTTTCTGTTACCCCTGCTCGTGCGTCAAGGGATCCCATGCAAAATGCTATCTCTCTACAAATAGAACTTATCTTATCTTGGTTCCAAGTGAAGTTTGGCCAGTCTGTTTGTTCCCAAATCCAAGTCATAGGAACTAGTTTAGTAAATCGTGAGCCGAATACAACTCTTTTTCGGCTCACTTTATGAGCCGAATCTAAGTCCTTTTCGGCTCATGTAATTAAAGCCCTTTGATTCTCTCCATTGCTTCGATTACATTTTCTTTTGAGCCAAATGCACTTAGTCGGAAGTAACCCTCCCCAGAGGGACCAAATCCTGACCCTGGAGTTCCTACAACTTGCACTTTAGAAAGTAGTTCATCAAAGAAATCCCAAGAACTGAGATTACGTGGAGTTTTGAGCCAGATGTAAGGAGCATTTGTTCCGCCAAATACGTCGTAGCCGAAACTCTTGAGAGAAGTTTTGATTGTATTGGCGTTGTTCATGTAATAATCAATATTTGCTCGTACTTCCTTTTTTCCTTCTGGCGAATAACAAGCAGCAGCCGCTTTTTGGATTGGATAGGATACTCCGTTGAATTTGGTTGTATGTCGTCTAGACCAAAGAGAATTGATACTTACTTTTTCACCAGTAGAAGTGTATCCCATTAATTCTTTCGGAATGACGATATACGCACAGCGTGTTCCTGTAAATCCTGCTGTTTTAGAGAAGGAGCGAAATTCCATTGCCACTTCCTTCGCACCTTCGATTTCAAAAATAGATTTTGGTAAATGACTTTCTGTGATAAACGCCTCGTAAGCCGCATCGTATAAAATGATGCATTTATTCGCACGAGCATAGTCTACCCATGCTTTTAGTTTTTCTTTTGTAATTGTTGTTCCTGTTGGATTATTTGGATAACAAAGATAAATCAAGTCAGGTCTTTCTTTTGGAAGTTCTGGCTCGAAGTTGTTTTCTTTTGTGCAAGGAAGATAAATCAAGTTCGCATAACGTCCATCTGCCCCTGAAGCGCCAGTCCTGCCTGCCATTACATTTGTATCCACATACACAGGATACACTGGATCGGTAACTGCAATTTTACTATCTAAAGAAAATATTTCTTGGATATTTCCCGTATCACATTTAGAACCATCTGAAACGAATACTTCGTCTTGTCCGATTGTAATTCCTCTTGGAGTAAATTCATTTTGAATGATAGCATCAATCAAAAAAGAATAACCTTGCTCTGGACCGTATCCTTTAAATCCACCAGAGTTTCCCATTTCGTCTGACGCATCTTTTAATGCCTTTACAATGCTCGGAGGAAGCGGGAGGGTAACATCGCCTATCCCCAATCTGATTATTTTTTTTGTAGGGTTTTCTTCGGAGTATTTTTTTACTCGTTTTCCAATTTCTGGAAATAAGTAACCCGCTTTTAGTTTTAGATAGTTTTCGTTGATAATCGCCATTTTATTTTTTCCTTTTAATGAGTTTTCTTCCTGCGAATCCTTCTTCGTAGGAATGTTCGTATAATAAATCCTCTTCGCCGATTTTCCAGCAGTAGTAACCTTCTCCATTATCGAAGTCCACAAGCCAAATTCCTTTGACATCTACTTCTAATTCCCGCATCGTAAAACTCCAAACCTGAATGAGTTCTTGTATCTCTGCTTCCATTCTCTCCATTTCGTTTTCTGGATAAATATTATCTGAAAGTAATTTTGAAATTAAATGAATCTGTTCATAAAAATCTTCCGTGATTCTTTTGATTCTAGGGAATGCTTCTAGTGCTTCTTCCAATGTCCAAATTTTTTTAGGAGCAAACATATTTATAAATCCTTAATTTCTACACCTAGACAGAGGCATAATAGCGTCATCCGCACTATCACTCCATATTCGGCTTGGCGAAAATATGCTGCGTTAGGCAGATCATCCACGTCAGTCGAAAGCTCATTTACACGGGGTAACGGGTGTAATACGGTGGTATGTTTTTTGGATGCTAAAATTAATTCTTTATTTACTTTGTAGGTTTCTTTAAGTCTATCGTATTCTTTATGGTCAGGAAACCGTTCTTCCTGAATGCGGGTAACATAGATTACATCACATTCCCAGATTTTTTTAATATCTCTCGTTTCTTCAAACGTTAGTGGACATCCATCTACATCTCTTTTGTAGCTATCAGGAAGAATTAATTCCTCTGGTGAAATTAAGTAAAGATGGATTTTATAATACTTGAGTAATTTTATCAGGGAATGAATCGTTCGTCCGTATTTCAAATCTCCGATAAACCCAACTGTAATTCCGTCAAGTTTGCCCTTTTCTGATTTGATCGTATACATATCTAGAAGTGCTTGCGTTGGGTGTTGACCTGCTCCATCTCCTGCGTTGATGACAGGCATCTTCACTGCGCCGGCTGCAATTCTTGAAGAACCTTCTACCGGATGGCGGATAACAGCGATATCCGCATAAGCTTCAATCATTTTCATTGTGTCGTAAAGAGTTTCCCCTTTTGAAATCGACGAAAACTGAAAGCCTACTGTGGAGATTACTCTTCCTCCTAACCTTTCCATTGCGGATTCAAACGAAAGACGAGTTCGTGTAGATGCTTCAAAAAATAAAGAAGCGAGAAGTTTACCATGCAACATTCCGAAAGATTTTCCTGAATGAAGTAACTCTTTCATTACATTGGTTTTTTGGATGATGAAATCTAAATCTTCTTTCGAAAATTGATCCGTATCTAATATGTTCTTATGTGGGAACTGATACATAAATGCAAATTATAAAAAAGCCCCTGACTGGCAATCAAAAATGCGGGGCTATCCTTTACTGCTCACCTCGTGCAAGGTGAGCAGTTCCTTTCCACAATTAATAGAGGGTTAGCACCTAGCGGTGGGCATGACGGCGCAAGCTATTGAATTTATTAATTTATTAGAATTACCTAATATTTTTACTGTAGCTTCAAATTTCATAAATTTCATTTTTTCGTAACATCAGTTAAATAATAAAGAAAATCATTTATTTTTTTAGAGGATTAAATAATCATTACAATCTAATTTCTATGCGGCTCATTGACTCAAAAATTATAAACCCATTCACTCTTGAATTTCGCGATAAACAAAAAGAAGTAGATTATCGTGAATCCTTTTATCAAGATTATATTCGAAATTCTAGGCTTGTAGTATTTGTTGTTGCATTGCTGGATTTTCTTTCTAATTTTGCAAGGTTCGCTGATTTCAATTATGACTTTTTATTTAGTGCAAGTTTTGAAATTTTTGTATTTTCTATTCTACTCATTGGACTAACCTATTTACCAATTTTCAAACGAATTTTAATCCCTTGTATTTTTACATCAAATCTAGTTCTTGCGTATGTAACTGTCGTAGAAGCCACTCAAAAAAATGGGAGTGATTTGGAAGTATTACTTATTATAATCTGTTTTACGATTTTTCCTCGAAATTATTTTATGTATTCGATTATAGCTAATACATTTACCATTGGATTATATTCTTACTTTAGTAAAAAAACTGGCTGGAATAATCCCGATCATGTTTCAGAAGAATTTTTGTTTTTAAGTTTAATCGTTTACTTAGAATTAGCCGCTTATTTGAAAGAGAGATTTAATCGAAATGACTATTTGACAAATGAACGAATTCGAGAGCAAGAAGAAAAGTCTAACCGGTTACTTTTGAATATCCTCCCCGAAAAAGTGGCAGAGGAACTAAAACATAAAGGTGAAGTCACTCCGGTTTTATATGAATCAGTCTCTATCATCTTTTCTGACTTCAAAGGATTTACACGCATTGCAGAAAAAATGGGACCAGAAGAGTTAGTAAAAGAGCTCGACGGTTATTTTTTCCAATTCGATGAAATTGTAAAAAGATACAACTTGGAAAAATTAAAAACCATCGGTGACTCTTATATGTGTGTGGGCGGAATTCCAATTCAAAATTCTACCCATGCAATTGATGCTTGTTTAGCTGCATTGGAAATTTTAGAATTTATGAAACAAATGAGAGAAATTAAAACAGCCATGGGGATTCCTTACTGGGAGTTAAGACTTGGAATTCATTCCGGTTCTGTTGTGGGTGGAGTTATCGGTAAAACAAAGTTTGCCTACGATATTTGGGGTGATACAGTCAACACTGCAAGTCGGATGGAGTCTTCGGGTGATGTTTCCCGTGTAAATATTTCTGAGCAAACTTATGAGTTGATCAAAGACTTTTTTGACTGTGAATTCCGTGGTGAGATAGACGCGAAGAATAAAGGCAAAGTAAAAATGTATTTCGTCAATAGCATCAAATCAGAGTTATCCGTTGACGGGAAAGGTAGAGTTCCTAACGATAAGTTTAATTTGATTTATAGAAATTTGTAAAAAAGTAATTAGTTATTTTTCTGAAAGCATTTTTATAAATTGATTAGAGAAATTGTAGGCATCTCCTGGCCAGCGTGCAGAAAGATAATTCCCATCTTGCAGTGAGTAACCTCTCTGTAGATTTTCTGCCGTATCACGAAAGACTGGGTTTGGTCCTTCTAAAAAATGATTGGGGTCATTTAGGACAGATGTAACTTCTCCTTGCACAGTAGTTCCTGGGTAAGTAAGATAATAACTTCCTAGCCATAATCTGGTGAGGTTAAATGCTGTTAGTTCTTGCGATTTTAAAAGTGCAGTAGTCTTTTTTTCAAACAGAATAGATTTACCATTTTGCGGATTTCTACTTCTTGCAGCAAGAACTACTCCATGACAAATCGCGCCTAACGGTTTACCTGTTACAAAGAATTCTCCTACAAACTTTTGTAATAGATGGGATTCCAAATAATCTTTCATTCCCTGTGCGTGTCCACCAGGAAGAATTACTCCGTCGTAATCGGAAACTTTTAAATCTCTGTAGGATTTTGGGTGTTGAAAAGATTGACTCCGGATCATTTCCGAGTAGGCATGAAGTGCATCCTCTCTTGCCATCAGAACTCGTTTCCATACGCCGAGACCTTTGCCGGTTAACATGATAGTATCCGCAGCACCCTGTTTGCCATCCGGTGTGGCAAACTCAATTTCAATTCCCTTGGAAGTTAGAATCTTCCAAGGGATTGCCGTTTCCGATGGATCAAAATCCGAATGTGGAATCGGCATTAGTATCATTGGATAATATCGTTATGCCTTAACTTTGACTAATTCGTATCTTTCAAATAGTTTAGTGGAGCCGAATAAAATAAATCCATAAAGAAGAGTGGAAATAACAGAATTTTGGAAAAATGGAATTGCAAGCACATAACACTCAGTTAACCCAGCCATATCTTTTGTGTACATGGCTGATGTTGCCCATACAGCAAAATTGGTGACTACGAAAAAGAACACCGCTCCAACTAAACCATATCCAAGTGTTTTAGAAAGAGTTCTGTCATTTTGTAATTTCCAGCCTAATACAGTGAGTAGCGCCATACAGCCGTAAACCACAGGCATAAGGGAATGAAAACCTATAATTGCATCACTAACAAGCATAGCGAGAAATGGAATTACAATAGATTCTCTTTTAGAAAGAATACTTGCGCCAGCAAAAATCGCAATAGCCATAACGGGAGTGAAGTTTCCTGGATGCGGAAGTAATCTGCTCATGGCAGCGACAAAAATCATAATGGAAACAAAGACTAATTTATTCATAGTATAACCTCATGAATAAGAAATTTACAATTTGCAGCATTGTCAAGCCAGATTTGTTCGCTTTTTGCCACAGAGGATTTGAAGATTACCACCGATGGACACCGAGGACACCGATAAGGAAACGATGTTACTTTGATTTATTCTTTTCTGCTTCATAACGAGCGTCGTTTAGTGCTATATTATTCAACTCCATAACCAAAATAAAAGCCATCGTATCTGTATCGTTCTTTTATCGGTATTAGCGATAGCGATCGGTGGTAAAAAATTTTGAGTCTCCACGGCAAATAAAAATTCACAATGCTATAAACCTTGTTAAAGTGACATATCGAGGCAGAAATTGAAAGAGCTAAAAGAACTAATCGACATCATGGCGACCCTACGCAGTGAGAACGGTTGCAACTGGGATAAAAAACAAACTTACGACTCGCTGAAGGAATATATCATCGAGGAAGCATACGAAGTCGTGGACGCGGTGGAAAGTAAGAACTTCGAACATATGAAAGAAGAGCTGGGAGATTTACTTTTTAATATCGTGTTTTATGCGCAGATTGCGTCTGAGGACAAGAAATTTAATATAAACGATGTAGCAAAAGATATTTCGGAAAAATTAATTCGTCGTCATCCGCATGTATTTAATGTCCCCGCAAATCTCACACCCGATGAAGTGCTCGCGAACTGGAATAAAATCAAACAACAAGAAAAAATCAATAACCCAAAACCAGAATCTGTTTTAGACGGAATTCCTAAGTCGCTTCCTTCGATTTTGCGTGCTGAGAAATTACAGAAATTAGCCGCTAAAGTTGGATTTGATTGGGCGAATATAGAAGATGTAAAAAAGAAACTTCATGAAGAGATTGACGAGCTTTACAAAGAAATACAAACTGAAAAACAAGATATGAACAAAATAGAAGATGAGTTAGGCGATGTTTTATTTTCCGTAATCAATCTATCTCGGTTTTTAAAAGTATCTCCCGAAGTTGCACTCAACCGCGCCAACTTAAAGTTTACCTCAAGATTTCAATTCATCGAAAAAGAAGCAAAATTAGAAAATAAAAACTTAGAGAACATGACTCTAGAGGAAATGGACGAACTATGGGACAAAGCGAAATTAAACGAGAACATCTAAGACTATCCGAAACTGATTTTCCGATTTTAGAAGAAAAGACTAAAGAGCTAATACATCTTATCCTCTCTTCTTTTTCCTGTGAAACTTTAAAGGATGATGGTTTTCCTTATCGTTATGCGATAGAGAAAAATTCGATTCGTTACGAATTTATTTTTTCTCAAATGGGCTCCTTTACTTTAAGACTTGCACAGAGCGATCGGTATCGCAGAAATCCTCCTCCTATTTTTTACATCAGCATCGGCAAATACGAAAATGCCGCTTATGTATGGGAGGATTTTAGCGCGAGTCCGGTGGATGTTACGAAGGAGAGTTTGGTTTTGGCGATTGAGTCGAGTATGAAGGTTTATGAGGATTCGACGCTTGATATATAATATCTTTTAAAAAAAAATGAGGTTACTATGAACAAGTTTTTATTTTTGCTTTTTATTTTATTTATGAATTGTTATGCGAGTGTGAAACCAGTTCCCATTGAAGGTTGCAAACGTATCCAAGGCACACCAGGTCCTGAAGATATGGCAATTGACAGAGAGACTGGAATTTTATACATCTCTAGCCATGAACGAAGGGGCGAGCTTGTGGACGGAAAACTTTTTCAATTAAATTTGAACTCTACTAGTGAAATTTCTCCCGTATTAATTGAAACGAATTATCCAAAAAATTTTCGTCCGCATGGAATGAGTTTCGCAAAGGTAAACGGCAAATCCTTGTTATACGTAATTTCTCATATAGATATTGAAAAGCCAATTCACTCCCTTGAAGTTTTTTTAATTGAAAAAGGAAAACTATCTCATAAAGAAACGATTTTAGATCAGTCTTTTATTAGTCCAAATGACTTACATGTGATTTCTGATGGTCGTATTTTTATTTCCAATGATCGGGGAACGGGAAGTGATTTTCGTTCTTACGTAGAAGCATTCTTTGGAATCAAACGTGCCCAGATTAGTTACTTCGATGGAAAAAAATGGAAGCTGTTTGAAAATGCTGTAACATTTGGAAATGGAATTTTACATAAAAAAATCGGAGAAAAGGAATTTCTATATAGAGCCGCAACAACTCCCGAAAAAATTTACAAGTATGAAATCGGTTTGGAGGCAGGAGAAACGGTGTTAAAAGAAGTAAAAGTATTTTCTTTTGATACAGGTCCTGATAATTTAGAAGAAGATGAAGAGGGTAATATTTATTTTGCGTCACATAAGTCCATGTTTCGTTTTTTGAAACATAAGGATGATCCTAATTATCCCTCACCTTCTCAAGTTTTTGTAATTGATAAAAAGGAAAACGTAAAAGAGTTATATGCAAACGATGGAACAGAAATCCCTTCTTCTAGTACGGCATTAACTTACAAAAATAGACTTTATATTAGTCAGGTATTTAACCCGTATTTACTTTCCTGTCCTTTGAAATAAATGTTACCAATTTACGAGGAAACCAATCTTGCTGTAATGGCTGTTAACTGCACACTTGAGGAAAAAAAATTTATTCTAGCAAGTTTAGAACTTGAGAAAGTAAAAATTATTTTTTGGAGTAGAGAATTTTCTATTCCTTCCTTACAAAAAAAAGAAGTGATCTTTGTGGATTCATTTGATCGTTCTGCTCTCAATGAATTTTTAAATTGGTCTCTACAGGTGCAGCTAATTGGACGTTTGTCCTACGAAGAAAAGCGGGCTGCTTCAATTTCCGGTCTTACTAGTTTTTGGAATTTAGACAAGTATTCGATTCAGTCTATGACGAGTGGATTTTTTAAACGAACGGAAGAAATTTATCCCATCCATGCACTGATTTGGACTGACAATAAAAACTTCAACCACAAGATTAAATCTATTTTGAAATCGTTTTCGATTACAGAAGTAACTACGAATAACTCCGATTATGCGTTTCAAGCTCTGAAAGAAAAATACTTTGACCTTTTGATTCTAGATTGGGACACAACTGGAATTGAAGTCATTAGGCTGCTGCGAGAATTTAAAAATATAAAGTCTACTCTCAATTATTTCCCGCGGGTTATCGGGATAAAGGATTTTAGCCGCATGAATATTTTTCAAGACTTGACAATGGGCATTAAAGATTTTTGTCCTGTGTTATTTTCCTCTGCGGAGGTTATTGAACTACTTGTAGACTCACTTCCAATAGGGCGAGATGAGCTAAATGGACTAACGGTTTCTTTTGATAAACCTTTTTTGAAACTCTATAAAGGAAAAGTAAATAACCAACTGATTTTTATTTATCCCGAAGATAAAGAGTTTAAGAAGGAAAAATATATTCTTTCCGAAGAAGAAATTTCTCTTCAAATATTCAAACGTCAGTTCGAATGGCTTAGAGAATCAACCATCCATGAGTAATTTTATCCAGTAATAAAAAATGTATTTCCCTGATTTCTAGTGAGAATTGAAATGGATTATATAAATATTGATCGTAAATGGCTTTGCAAATTAACAAATAATGGGTTTGGGCGTAAGCTCATAGCTCGGCTGCTGGAGAGCGTTAAGCGAAAGGGTGGAAGCCGCCGGCAGGCTTTTGCCCTTACTACCTAGATTTCTAATCAAGCGAAGCGAGATTAGAAATCTAGGTAGTAAAAAAATGACTCGACTATACTTGCGATTTAGAAATTCATAAAAAAAGAAAACGATTTGGAGTAGATACGTGAACGAAAAAGTAAAAGCAGCAATTATCGGTGGAACAGGTCTTTATGAATTAGAGGGAATGGAAGTTGTGGAAAATTATTTTCCGGATACTGCTTGGGGTAAACCATCCGACACAATTACGATTGGACGTTATAAAGACAAGCTAATAGCATTTTTACCCCGACATGGACGAGGTCATTTTATCAGTCCTTCCGAAATTCCTAACCTTGCGAATATTGCTGCCTTGAAAATGTTAGGCGTAGAAGAAATTGTTGCCTTTAGCTCCGTTGGGAGTTTACGAGAAGAAATTGCTCCGCGTGATTTTGTCTTGCCTGACCAAATTATTGATCGAACAAAAGGAATTCGTGAATCTACTTTTTTCGGAAATGGTGTAGTTGCCCATGCTAGTTTTGGAGATCCATTTTCTAAAAGTCTATCTGATAGAATTTATTCCCTTTGTAAAAACCTAGATATAAAAATCCATCATGGTAAAACTTTGATCTGTATGGAAGGACCACTTTTTTCTACCCGTGCTGAATCTAAAATGTATCGTTTAGTTGGAGGGGATATTATCAATATGTCTGTACTTCCCGAAGCCAAACTTGCACGTGAAGCAGAGATTGCTTACCAGATGGTTTGTATGTCTACTGATTATGATTCATGGAAAGAACATGAAGAAGCAGTTACTGTTGAGATGATAGTAGAGAACCTAACGCATAATAACGCTACTGCGAAGAAGTTAATTGCTGATTTAATTCCACTTTTAGGAAATGGAGATGATCTTTCTCTAGTCGGTACTTCTAAATTTTCTATCTTCACAAATCCAACCAAACGCAATGAAGAGCAAATGAAGAAAATTAGAACTTTATTTCCTGAGATTTGAATATAGCTTGTAAATTTATTCTATTTTGAAATAACTATAAGAAACCAAATTATCGGGCGGAGAATCCTTTGGAAGTAATTCATGTAAAAATTAATAATAAGAAAAATGCTGATTTATTGATCGAAATGTTAAACTCTATGAAATTCGTATCTAAGGTTGAAAAAGAGGATAAGAATATTTTGCTTCCATCTAAAAAAAGAAAGCCTAACTATGTAGGCGGTAGTTTAAAAAAATATGCAAATAAAAATCTCATAAAAAAAGAAGTAGATGTTCTAGAAATGGTATTTAAGGAAAAACATGCACGCTAATGTAGATGCTAATATTATTATTAGATATATACTAGAAGACGATGAGACTTTTTTTAAAAAAGCTCAAGCGATTATCGATCATGAAAATATTTTTATTTCTGGAGAAGTAATTCTTGAAGTAGTTTATGTATTAACGAAAGTATATAACATTCCAAGAAAAGAAATATCTAAAAATTTAACTGACTTATTATTATATCCCAATATATCCTTAGATAATTTAGATGTAGTCATAGGGGCACTTGATTGCTTTGCTAAAATGAATCTCGATTATGTAGACTGTTACTTATTTTCCATGAGCAAAATAAAAAAAGTAACAGTACATACATTTGATAAAAAATTAGAAAAGACTTTGAAAACTCTAATTTAAATATCATTATGAAATTAAGAATATTTTCCGTTTTATATTTTATCAGCTTGTGGTTAACAGGTATATACTCACAGGAAAATAAGTTAAAACAAAATGAAATAGATGAGGATTACGACGATTCACCCAGATTCTTTCAAGTAAATACAAAAAGTGGTTTAGTATTAAGAGAAAAACCAAATCGCAATTCTAAAAAATTAGAACTCTTGCCGGATAATGAAAAAGGATTTATAATAGGTCAGACTAAAAAAACTGAAAAAGTCGATGGAAGAGAAGGTCGTTGGTATGAGATTGAATACAAAGAAAAGCAGGGTTAGATTTCAAAGGATAATGGTATACTATTGAAATTAAATCAATTCACTAACTACACTTTCAAAAAAAGTAAAGGAAAATTTACTCGAGAACAAGAGCAGTATATAAAATTGCTTCTTCTCGATGATGGAGAAAGTTATTTTAATTGGCTCGATACAAAATTCCTTCCGGTTCAATTTGATAATAAAAAACTATGGAGAAAAAAAGTATTTATCCTTTCTCTCGCCTTTGGCACTAAGACAAAAAGCGGTTACGGAAGTTTCTTTCAAAGTAATTATATTGTTTGGAAAAAAGGAAAGACCTTTCAATCAGAAAATATCAATGCAAATGACAAAATAAAAGTTCTAGATTTAGACTGGGACGGCATTCCAGAAATTTATTCTACTTATGAAAGTCGGGGTGAAGCTTCGACTTGCGAACTTTTTGGTTATAAAGATAATAGTTATCGAAAGATTATTTTTCCGACGGGAGATCATTACTGCCATGATATGAAAATTAAACCAGACGGAAAAATTGAAATCAAAGAAGACAAAAAAACTACCAAGTATCGATATGAAAAAGGAATACTAAAAGAAGTTTTACGGAAATGAACCAATTCTTTCATAAGTTTGATAATGGAACAACTAAAAGGAAACTAATTTCTGAGTTGAACTCTAGGTCTATAAATTATAATGGTTATACCAATTGCCAGCTCTAGCGAAAGTAAATTCCGATGCAATGCTAAATAAACTGTTCTTGGCAATTGGGAATACCCATTTTGCGGAAAGTTGTGGAACTTATTTTATAGCAAGTGGTATATAACTCTTCTTTCATAGGACAAAGGATAACGAAATGATACCTAGAATGCTGAATCAACTAAAAATTAAATTGTACATATTGTTTATTTTATTCTCTGTTACAGGGTTAATTTCCGAAGAAATTTTAGTGCAGACATCAAAGAAAAAAACTCTGCCTGTAAAAGAAAAAAAAATAATTGAAACTGTAAAAGAGAAAGAGGTTACTCCGAATAAAACAGAGGATGATACAAGAGACGCGGACGACGACGACAAGTCTGACAAGACCGATAAGTCTGAAAGTTCGGATATTACTCTACACGAAAATCCTTATTACAAAGTGGTAATAAAAACAGGAGTTGTTCTAAGAGACAAACCAAAAGTAACCGGTAAAAAAATTCTTATCATTCCAGAAGATACGATAGGCGAAATTTTAGAAGAAACAAAAGAAAGAGAAGTCATAGAAACCCGAATCGGTAATTGGTTAAAAGTAGAATACAATGGTAAATTGGGTTGGATATTTTCCGGGTTTACGATTGTCAAAGAGGATAAGGAAGATTTTCTCCCGCTTACATTAATTGGATATTTTTTAATTAAATCGAATGAGCCAATTTTTTATAGAAAGCCCGGAAGAGAAATACTTGGGGTAATGCCTGAGTATCCGGAAAAAGGAGATGTAATTCCAATTTATCGAAAAAAAACATTTTCTGAACATGAATATTATTATTTTGAATTAAAATCCTTAAAACCAAATTCGGAAGAAATTGTAGTAAGTTGGATTGGAGCAAAGAGTGGGAGCTTTCTTTCCGCTGAAGCATTCTCAGCGTATACATTAAAATCTCGCAAAAAAAAGCCAAAGGGTTTTGAAAAGGAAATCATTGGGAAAATGATAGAGAATCAATCTAATGAAACAAATGCTTTCAATTATGGAAAAATTGATATTCAAACAATTTTTATCAAAGAAGGCAAATCTAAAAAACAAAAAGCGTATATCGTTGGTTATCCGACAGGTGCAAAAACAAAAAAAGGTTTTGGCGACTATGCGGTTACTTATTATTTAGTTTGGAAAGATGAGGATACACTTCATACTCTCCTAGCAGGCGATAAAAAAGCATTAAAAATTCAAGACATTGATAAAGATGGTGTTCCAGAAGTCATTGCTCAATTTGAAACAAAAGGAGAGCCACCTCTCTGTCATATTTATGCTTATAAAAAAGGAATATTCGAACAACTTTTTCCAAACTATTTATTTTGTGATAGAATTTTAATTTCAAATGGAAATATAGAAATTCAGAAGGATAAAGAAAAAATAATCTATAAGTATTCAAAAGGCAATTTAGAAAAAGTAGAGACAGGTTTGAAACAGTAATGGGATTAAGCAGAAAAATTTTAATTTTAGGATTCGATATCTTCACAATAGCAGAATGATTGCGGAGGTGTAAAATTATCGAATACAGTATTCGGATTAATCGGATTTTTAAACCTAAAAACTTTATCAATTAAAATGAAATATCCAACTTCATTATATTTATTCCAAAGGTTCTTAGGTTTATCTGAGATAATTTCTTTCACAAGAAAATATCCTATTATGCGCTGATCCGGTGAAGAGGAGTAAATATAGATTTTCCTCACTTCTCTTTTAAAACTAGCCTTGCGAAATTCTACTTTTTTCTTTCCTGAGAGAATGCTATGGGTGTAGATTGGTTTAATTGAGAGTATTGCGTTCATTGAAATTATTATTATCAGCCTAAAACAAACAATTTTTTATCTATTCTTACATCTTTGGATCCGTCAACTCTAAAACTTTTACTTTCTTGAGCATCGACTCCGCCTTTTTCACCTGCATTTACGATAAAGTTTTTTGCTTTTTCTAGTTCTTTGCTTCTTAGTTCTAACTCGGATTCGGAAAGTTTTGATTCTAATTCCTGAAGCATATTAATCCATCTGCCACTGTTGGCGAATTTTCTTGCGACCAAGAAATTGACTCTTCGGTTTCTCCTCCCTGAGCCTGAATTCTACCTCGATTTTTCATCTGACTAAATTGAATAATTATACTTTAAGTTTATTTTAACTTGACTGGAATATTAAATAGCTAATTCTATTTGTGAGGTTCGAAAATGAAGGCTTTAGAAACGATTGTTGATACCACTGAGACAAGATTCATTACATTAGAGCTGCCACCAGAGATTAAGCCGGGCAAACATAAATTAGTCATTGTAGTTTATGAAGAATTCTTAGAGGATTCTGCCGAAGAAATTCTATCTCCGGAAATTGATCAAGCCTACAAAGATGAATTAGACATTCGTTTAACAAGAATGCAAAAAGAACCTCACGCCGGATATACATGGGAAGAATCCATTCAGATATTGGAGAAACGGTTTGGAAAAAAAATTAAGGCTTGAACCTGAGGCTATTGAAGATTTGGCGCGAAGTTACGAATACTATGAAAGTCAAAAGGAAGGTCTTGGAGAATAGTTTGCAAATGAAGTAAAAAATAAAATAATCCAGATTGTTAACAAGCCAGATTCCTATTCCATGTTTTATAAGGAAACTCGCAAAGCCCCTATAAAAAGATTTCCTTTTAATTTACTCTATATCATTAGAGAAAAATTTATTTCCGTAATCGGCATCTGGCATAAAAGTAGAGCCCCGAAGAAACTACAGGAACGTTCGGATAAATGGAATGAGTAGAAAGCTTGGGCTAACAGTAATTTGCCTAAAAGTAAGAGTGATTGCTTCATTTCGATGAATTCAATTTTTTTATTTTTCATTTTTTATTCTTCGATATATTTATTATCTTTCCATTGACCGACTTTTTTACTTCCATCAGAATATCTAAAAGTCCCTTGACCGTTCGCTCTATCGTCTTTCCATTCACCGATATATTTGGATCCATTCGGAAATGTAAAACTTCCCTGTCCATTCCTTTTATTTTCTTTCCATTCAGTAGATTAGAAAAATTCTTTCGTATATTTGTTGGATAGATCCTCGATTAAAAATTTCGGGAATGACAGTTGTAAGCCCCAAAGGGGCAAAATAAAATCTCGGCATGGGTGTTAGTTCAGCCCATGCCGATGCACTCCTAAACCCTATCCTTCTTCTCTGCGGCTAATGCGCGTGATGCGCGTAGGCTTAAACTCATAGTTGTAATCTGCGGATTTACCGAAAGTCCGGTTGGAAACACGGAAGCGTCCATGACGAAAATATTCTTGTGACCATAGAGTTCAAAGTTAGGCGCAATAGCTCCTTTGTCAGGAGAGTCAGCAGCTTGGATGGAACCGTGGGGGTGCGCAGAACCAATATTAATCGAACCGGTTGCGATTGACTCTTTTAATACCCAGTCAAAGTTTGTATCCTTCTCTATTTTGTAAGGAGTCTTCATTCGTGTAAAAGGAAAAACTAATTCCTTTGCACCTGCGGCTACTTGCACTTCGGCGAGCATTTTGATTCCACGTAAAAGATTACGTCCATCGGTTGGTGTAATTTCAAAGTAGACTTTGCGTTTTCCAAATTTCCATTCTATGCGTGCGTTAGTTTCTCCATCCGCTCCATCTCGAACGAGTACAATTCCTGCTTGTAAGTTCTTATAATTTTTCATCACGTCAAATTGCTGTTTGCCGTAGAAGGGAACGATAGCAGTTGCAAGTGCAGGTCGGTAGGGTGCTGTTTCTAACCAGAAGCCGTAGCCGGTATTGTCTTGGTTGTGACCATCTTTGATAACAATGGATTGAGGTGGACCGGAAAACATTTTAATTTCTTCGTCGAATAAAGCAAATACAGTGACTGTTGGATGAACTTTAAAATTTCTACCGACCCAATTATTTCCGAGGTCGGATCTTTGTAAAAGTGCGGGACCTTCGATTGCACCTGCACTTACAATTACTACAGGAGCCTTAATTTCCATTTCTTGGATTAATTCATTTCCATATTTTTCGTAAGGATCTGGAGTAAACTCGGCAGTAACCGTTTTAATTTTTCCATCCTTTATTTTTACGGCGCGCATATTCGTAATTATCTTCGCTCCTTTTTCTAAAGCGTCGGGCAAAAATGTAAGAAACATAGATTGTTTTGCATTGATGGGACAACCGAGTCCACACCTTCCGAGTCCAATACAGCCACGATTATTATTGGGAAGAACTTCAGGATGGAGTCCAAGTTTATTTCCACCTGCTCGAAGTACATTGTTGTTTTTATTGATTAATTCTTCCGGTATTTGGTGAACACCAAGACGTGCATGAATCTCTTCGATATAAGGATTCATTTTTTCTTTTGCATAATCTTTTAGACCAAATCTTTTTTCCCATTCATCCGTTACATAGTGCGGGGGGTAAAGCGATGTTTGCCAGTTGACGGTCGTCGAGCCACCGAGAGTTCTACCTTGCACTATGTTCAAAGTCTGTTCTTCTGAAAGCACAAATCCAGCATCTCTATACATCCTCGCATTAGATAAAAATTCATCTCCATTGAATTGGGCAGGTGTGAAATAAGATCCTTCTTCAATTAAAATAACATTCCAACCGTTCTTGGAAAGCTCGGCTGCCGCAACTGCTCCACCGGCACCGGAACCGATAATTACCACATCAGCGTTTACTTTCCATTTTCCGCTCTTTATATTGTATTCCGAAATTACTTCTGGATGTTTTTTCGGTGTAATGATTTTTTGGTTTATTTCTGGAATTCCCATATTATGCCTCGTATCCTATTGCTTTTTGATATTCTTTACTGCTACCTAAAAGAAACATACTAGTCTGACGCAAAACACTGAATAGCCCCCTCTTCATTTGAGAAGAGGAATTTTTCCAAGAGAGAAGCCTTTTGATTCGTTCTTCTTTCTTTAATTTTACAAGTGGAGTTAGGGAAAAATCAAGTAAGAGAGCGGCTAATAGGGAAGACGGTGCACCAGCTAACTCATGGACTAAATCTTTTGTGGGAATTGCGGACGGGTGTCCATAAATATAATCATCTAGCGCTTTGCCGAGATCAAAGTCGGAAATTGGATTTTCTTCCAGAAATATTTCTGCGAGAGATTGCATATTAAAATATTCTTCTTTTGATATTCCTTTTAGTATAGGCGTAGATAGAGAATTACCACAATTTACCCCTTCTATTGATAGTGCAGTAATTGCAAATACCTTGATTGATAATTTTAAAAAAGTATTTCTGGATAAGTCCTTATCTAAAAATTCCATCAGTAAACTTCCTCCTCTTTTGATTTTATTTTAGATTTATTTTCCTTGCTGCCTTTGAGTTCTTTGGCGTCTTTTGATTCTTCGTTTAGAATTTTATTGATAGCGTCTAATTTTATTTCGCCCGAAAAAGAAATAACAAACGCACCGGATTCTTTTAGAATATAACTAATTGGAAATTCAATTAAATATTGTGTCCCAAGTGGAATAATTTCTAAATTAACAACATCCTGGCTTTTCTTTTTGAATACTGCTTTTTGTGGTTTTAATTCTCCACCGACTAACATCCTGTACACCGGACCACTTAAAATTGCTTCCGCCATTTTATTTTCTTGTGAATTGGTTTGATCGGTCGATTTATTTTGTTTAAATATAAATATATACTGGTTGTTTTCGTCTTTGAAAGGAATCATGGGGAAGGAATCTGTTTCAATTCTTTTTGTTAAAGAGTTTTCACTTCCCGAATACTTAAAATGTAAAATTAGAGAAGAGTCGGTTTCTTTTTTTGTTCCCGTAAAAACTCCATCTAGTTTTTTGAGTTCGGGCTTGTTTAGCATTTCATCTACATCCAGATTGCCGATAGGTGAGGTAGAACCGCCCATTGCGAACAACGACTTTGAGAAGGAAATTCTATATTCCGAACGAAATTTTTTATCAGCAGTTAATTCAATATAATGAAAAATATCAAAACAAGAAACACAGAAAAGACAAACTAAAACTAGAAAAATTTTTTTCATGAGGAACTCCAATTCCGCTAGTTTAAAAATAGGGAATTTAAGAATCAAGATAAAATAAAGAGTTGTAAGTATTATGTTGAAACATAAAAAGTCGTAGAGACGCACGGTTATGCGTCTATTACTCCTAAAGACGCGAACCGATATGAAATTGTCCAAACAAATGAATAAAGATATTTTTTTGAAAACCTATTACTTAAAAGAAAAATTGATTCAGTTTTGTAAAGAAAATCATTTGCCGATTTCTTTATCGAAGCAGGAATTAACTAAAAATATTTTCGATTTTTTAGACGGTAGAAAAATTAACTTAAAGAAAAAAGAAAAGAAAATTCGTATAAAAACAAACTCTGCGATTACCAAAAATTCTATCATCGATAAAAATTATACAAATGATGAAAGACATAGAGCTTTTTTTCTTGAAAAAATCGGAAAGCATTTTAAATACAATACTCCTTTTATGAACTGGATGAAAGAGAATAAAGGGAAAAAAATTTACCAAGATGCTATTGACGAATGGAATCGAATTTATGAACTTAAAAAAAGCGGGTTCAAATATGAAATTGGTTCTCAGTTCGAATATAACAATTATACTCGCAGTTTTTTTGAGGCTAATCCTAATTTATCCAAAGAGGATTGTATAAAATGTTGGAATTATAAAAAGACAAAACCCGGAAATCACAAATACGAAAAAGAAGATCTGGAAATTTTAAATAAGGAATAATTAGAATGATTAATTTTTACACGATTCAATATTTAGAATTAGGAAATGAAAGACAAAAAATATATTTCCTTCATTGGAAAACAAAGGATAGAGTAAGATGAAGCCTATGTTTTTCCCGACCCAACTTGATTTTAGAAAATGGTTAGAGAAAAATCATAAAAAAGAAACAGAACTTTTAGTAGGTTATTATAAAGTAGATAGCGGCAAACTAAGCTTAACCTGGTCGGAGTCAGTTGACCAAGCTATTTGTTTTGGATGGATTGACGGGATTCGTAGGTCCATTGACAGGGAAAGTTATAGTATCCGCTTCACTCCAAGGAAACCAAAAAGCATTTGGAGTGCTATCAATATTAAAAAAGTGGAAGATTTAACAAAACTCGGACTTATGAAACCGAAAGGAATTGCTGCGTTTAATAAAAGAGAAGAAAGCAATTCTAAAATCTATTCTTATGAAAACGAACCAGTAAAATTCAACTCTAAATTCGAAAAACAATTTAAGACAAATAAAATAGCCTGGGAATTTTTTAAGTCACAAGCTCCTTCCTACCAAAAAACTTTAACTCATTGGGTGATGAGTGCAAAGCAGGAAATAACGCAGATTAACCGTTTAAATACATTAATCAAAGATAGTGAAGCAGAAAAAAAGGTTGGACAGTTCTATAAAGAGAAAGTTAAAAAGGAGAAATTGAAATGAAACAACGTTGTACTTGGCCGGGACAAGATGAGCTAATGACTATATACCACGACTCAGAATGGGGCGTTCCCGTTCATGATGATAAGAAGCATTTTGAGTTTTTAGTTTTAGATGCATTTCAAGCCGGACTTAGTTGGCGCACAATTCTTTATCGTCGAGAAGGTTTTCGAAAAGCATTTGCAGATTTTGAGGTAGAAAAAGTTGCAAAGTTTACGGAAAAAAAATTAGAAAAATTAATGTTAAACGAAGGTATTATCCGCAATCATTTGAAAATTTGGGGAACTGTCAAGAACGCGAAAACATTTATCCAAATCCAAAAAGAATTTGGTTCTTTTGATAAATACATCTGGCAATTTACAAAAAATAAAACGATTCAGAATAAATGGAAAACGATGAAGGATATTCCCGCAACGTCAAAAGAAAGTGATGCCATGAGTAAAGACATGAAGAAACGTGGATTTACTTTTGTAGGGTCAACTATCTGTTATGCGTATATGCAAGCAGCCGGAATGGTGAATGATCATTTGACAGGCTGCTTTAGATATAAAGGAATTAAAAAGTAAAGGATTAATTTAACTTGAATTCGACGTAAGGATTTCGAATTTGTCATTCCCGAAATTCCACCCTACGAAGGTGCTGGATTTGCGACTACGCAAATGGGGGAATTTCGGGGATGACAACACATATACCACTCTCATTAACTCATCGGGACTTCTATGAATAAAATTTCCGAGTTCTCCTTTGCTTGAAGGTTAAAGGAGTTAGTTTCTGAAATTCCAATTCCATCTCTTTTTTCAAAAATTTCTCCATCTATAGAAACAGAACCTTCTATTAGAAACAGATAAACGCCATTACCCGCTAAATTAATTTTGTATTCTAAATCCTTTCCTTGTTCTAGATTCGCAAGTGAAAAATAAGAGTCCTGGTTGATCCAAACCGCTTCTGTATTTTTTTTAGGAGAAACAACCGTTTGCAATTTGTTTTTTCTTTCAGATACATCAAATAATTTTTGTTCGTATCTAGGTTTGATTCCAATTTCCTTTGGTAAAATCCAGATTTGTAAAAAATTCACTGGATCATTTTGTGAATGATTAAATTCAGAATGACGAATTCCGGTTCCTGCGGACATGATTTGAACTTCTCCTGGATAGATCACTTCCGCAGTTCCAGTGTTGTCTTTATGCGCAAGCTCACCCGTGATCGGAATAGAAATGATTTCCATGTTCTCATGTCCATGAGTTCCAAATCCCATTCCGGGTGCGACTATGTCATCATTTAACACACGTAAGACGCCAAATTGCATCCTATTCGGATTATAGTAAGAGGAAAAACTAAAAGTATGTTTGCTGTGCAGCCAACCTAAATCTGCGATTCCTCTCGTGTTTGCTTTATGGATCATTTTTTTCATCTAAATCCCCTCTTTGAAAAATAATTCGATATTTAACTAATTAGACGGTGATTTTGCTCTTTGCGTTTAAATTTATTCATCATGAGTTCGACTTAACGTCTCCCTCGCATTCTTTTTACGAAAAAGAAAAAAGTGAGGTGCTGCTTAGGACAAATATCGACTGGATTTAAGTAGTCAGCATTTTTTCAAAAGAATTGAATTGTAATTTTATAACTATCTTCGTAGATTGCAATGTTATGTTTGCTAAATACTTAATTCTATTTTTAATTTTACTCTCTCGGATTGCTTTTGCTTTTGAGGAAATTCAAAACTGTGAGGTCGAATACTATGACATCGAAGGAAACTCTGCTAAAAAACTCCTTAAAGAATTGAAAACAAAAAGTCAAATCGAAGGCGGCTACTTTGGATATACCCGATATTCTTATAGAAATAAATGCGCTGAGGCAACTACAACTTGTAAAGTTCGAATTCCTAGATGGATTGAATTTGAAGAGTCTGAAAACCAAGACTTAAAAAACCAGTGGAGTCTATTCTATAATGCGCTAATTAAACATGAACAGGGACATGTAAATATCTTCATAGAATCTATGAAAACTGTAAAAGAAAGCAATAGGGGAAAATCTTGTTCTACCGCTAGTCAAGCCTACTCCACTGCATTCAAAAAACTTTCAAAGAAACAAAAAAACTTTGACAAAAAAACAGAACATGGTGTTAAGAATGGTGCCTTTTTTGGAGCAAACTCTTTTCAAGCAATTGCATTTTCTCAAGGCACAGGCAAATATGGATTTGCTTACGATTTTTCAACACAAGAATCTGCCGAAAGTAAAGCAATGGAAAACTGCGAAGAAGAAGATTGTAAGGTAGTTATGTGGTCAAAGAATTCCTGCCTAAGTTTGGCAATAGGAAAGGGAAATGGTTACGGCACAAATTGGGCAGAAAAAACTTCCGACGCGGAAGCTAAGGCGATTAGCTCCTGCAAAAAATATACGAAGAATTGTAAGACCCTAAAAACTGTTTGTCCTACTGAGTGATTACTTCTTATTATCCGGTAAGGCAACATCTTTTCCAGTTCTATAAAAAAGAAATATACGAATGCAAAACATAACAACAGACATTATGGATTCATCGAACGGTCCAGGAATGTTTGGTAATACTGGATAAATTAATGCAAGTAGAACAGGCCAGTTATTTTTTACACTTTGCCTAAAACTTCTATCTCGTATAATAAATATAAGCGAAATAATAAAGACAGGAATAAAACCGAAGATACTAGCAATCAAATATATAATCGAACTTCCGGCTAATAGTAAAATTCCGCTTGTATCACTTGGAAGCCCTTGATTCCAAATAAAATAAATTCCGACAAAAAAGAAAAGATAGGCATAAACACAAATAAATAAAACTCCCCAGATGAGTCCATAGGGAATTCCGCGTTTGGTCGGCACAGGTATTGTTTCTTCCATTAAATTAGTCCTCTTTCTTTAAAATGCTTTATTACCATCTCTAAATCTTCTGGTGAGTCAACGGCTAACCCTGCTTTGTCGGTGAGATAAACTCCAATGCTATTTCCTGCTTCTATTGCACGGAGTTGTTCTAGAGATTCTGACTTTTCTAGATTACTCTCAGGCAAATCATTATAACCCAATAGAAATTCTCTTTCATACGAATAAATTCCTAAATGTCGATAAATAGGTGTTACCTGCTTGTGATTGGACGGAATGAGAGAACGAGAAAAATACAATGCTTTTTGGTTTCTATCAAATACGACTTTCACTCGATTTGGATCTGCCTGTTCTTCTTTTGGCATTGGGCAGGCGGCAGTTGTCATTTCCCAATTGCGATTCTTTACTTTTAGGTTGACAACTCCATCAATTAGCTCTGGTTCAATGCCCGGCTCATCACCTTGGATGTTTACAACTACATCTACATCCTTTAATCCGCGGACAACTTCTATTAGCCTGTCAGTTCCTGTTGCGTGGTTTGCATCAGTCATAACAACTTTTCCACCTGCATTTTTTACTACGTTATAAATGTCTTCGTGGTCGGTTGCTACAATTACATCGGAGAGCGATTTTGCTTTTTTAGCATGGTAGTAAGTCCATTCTATCATCGTTTTACTTCCGATCTTAGCAAGTGGCTTTGCTGGAAGTCTTGTGCTTGCGTATCGCGCGGGGATAATTCCTATTATGTTCATTTCTTTTTGCCTTTTGTCGTCAGTGGAGCTGTATATTTTTCATACAACTCGAATAAAAATTCCATTCGTTTGGATTCACTTGTAAATGACTGAGAACGATAACAAATATCAACCGCCCTGTCTAATTTCTGATGTGCTTTTGTAAGCTTAGCTGGCATTCCAATTGGATCGTATAAATCAGCAAGACTGGAATCAGGAAACTCTTTTCGAGCGTCTAATACTAATTGCGCGGCTTCTTCTACGGCTAATTTAGATTTGTCTTTTGGACTATCAGGCCAAGGAAAATTATTGTAAACGATTTCGTTTGAATACCTAAAATCACTTTTTATTCTACCACAGACATTTCTTACCCAAGCCATATGCATTTCTGACATTAATACTCCGAATGTAAACAAATCTGCATTTGCCACAAATAAACAACTATCACTTGCAATGTAGCTTTTATCAAAAAATCCCATTGGAATATACTTTCGGTTTTCGGAAGAATGTCTCGGCACTAAGATAAAATCAGTATTTGGCTGTCTATTTTCCCCAAATAAAGTAGGAAATGCGGCTAACTTTTTCGTAGCCTCTCGATCACTGGAAGCTCGAATATCTTTAACTAACTGAACTCTCTTTGCTATTTCGGGTAGCTCTCTGAGTTCGTTTGGTTTCATATCGACTAACCATAAACACCACCGTTTCTTACCATTTATAAATTCTTTAGTGCTCAACATTGGTTTTACAAACTTTTCTGCATCGGGTTCTACTTTCAGAAATTCCTTTTTTTCTTCGTCGGTAAATAAGAAGTATCCTCCATCATTTGGCATACTTCCAAAAGAAATTTCTGGAACACTGCAAATAGGCGCTCTTCTTTTGAAAACTAAAGAATCACTTGCATCAATTAAGTAAGGATTGATATTTTTTACTTTTATTTCGTGAGGTTCTCCGCCAATATCTTCATATTCGTAAATGTATTTTTCACTAATATCAAAACTTGCGAAAGAAATTATTACTACATGCACTGCCGCATTTCCCTTTGCTTCGTTACTCCATTTGAATGTCCTATGAGCAAAATGAATTTTGATATTGTATTTATGAAATAATTCATTCCATAAAATTCCAACTTGCTCCCCTTGCGAAATAGAATTAGTAGAAACAAATCCAACTTTGATTGGAGTATCTTTGATAAACTGCCCCGCCTTTAAATACCAACAAGCCACGTAATCCAAAACTCCCGCTCCACTTAGATTAGAAAAGACTGATTCCATATCTTTTTTCTGCCACTCTGTTTGCATTTGTTTTCCTATGAAAGGAGGATTGCCTAGGATATAATTGAAATCCCCTTGTGGAATTTCTTCTTGGGCTCCTTTCATCGTATTCTTCGTATCAAATGAAACCGTTTCTCGAATTAAGGGTTTAATCAATGTATGCCAATCAATTTGTAATGCATTTCCAAAAATAATATTGGCTGATTTCTGAAGAGGAAGACGAGTAAAGTATTGTCCAAATTCGTCTGAAATTTTCATATTCATCTGGTGATCGATTAGCCACATTGCAACTTCGGCAACTCTCACTGGAAATTCTTCAATTTCAATTCCATAAAACTGATCTATATCTAATAAAATTAATTCTCGAATATCTAGAACTGTCTGTCTTGTTGGGTTAAGTCTTTTGATCACTTCTATTTCTAGAAATCTTAACTCCCTATATGTGATTACTAAGAAGTTGCCGCAACCGCAAGCTGGGTCTAGAAATTTTAGGCTTGCTAATTTATTATGAAATTCTTCTAATTTCTTTTTATTTTTTCCACACCCTTCTAATTCAAAATACAAATTATCCAAGAATAATGATTTAATAAGTTTTAGAATATTTTTTTCGGACGTGTAGTGTGCTCCTAAGTTTCTACGTTCTTCTGGATTCATTACAGATTGAAAAAGAGAACCGAAAATCGCTGGAGAAATTTTTCCCCAATCGAGTGCACAACAATCTAAAAGCACATTTCGCATTGCACTATTGAAGTTTGCATCAGGAATGGCTTCTGCAAATAAACCTCCGTTTACATATTCAAAATCATTTAAGGAGTCATCCAATACTTTGGGACGTTTATCTTTTGGAGTATTTAGAATATTAAAAATTTTGTAAATATGTAAACCTAAATCACTTCCATCTTCATTTGTTTTTGTTTGAATATAATCTTGGAATGCATTCTTGTTAAATATACCAGTATCCTCTGCAAATAAACAAAATACAAGTCTTACTAAATAAAGTTCTAATTGATGTCCTGTATAATCGTTTGCCTTTAGCCAGTCATGGATTTTTCCCATGAGTTCAGCTGCTTTCATATTTACAGGGTCTTCTTCTTTGAAAGATTTCTTTTGATAACCTATGAGTGGTCCGAAGAGTTTAATATTTTCATGGAGCTTACCAAGAGTAAACGCATGAACTTCGTTTTCTTCTAAATCATAAAGTCTAAAATTTTCAAAATCGGAAATGAGAATATACTTGGGAAGTTCTCTATCTTTCAAGCCGGGAAAATAATCTCTTGCTTGTGAATAGGCTTTGTCTAAATTCTTACCTTTTGATTTGTGTTCAATTAACAACATCCCAGGCCAGAATAAATCGACAAAACCTTGCTTATTATCAATTTTCTTTACAGGATGCTCATACTTAGCAAATCTGCGACGATCAATTCCAAAAACAACGAAGAATTCATCCCAAAAACTTTTTGCTTCCGCGTCTTCGCTTGTTTCATTTTCCCATCGTTTGGAAAATTGAACCGCTCTGTCTCTTATTTCTTTCCAGCCTAATACCATAGGCTTACAAATTGCGGTTAATGAATAAAATCGTCAATGAAATAAAGAGAGAGTTTTTAAGGATTACCACCGATAGACACCGATAAAAGAACGATAAAAAATTAAATAGATTCAAATCAAATTACGAATACTACGAAGAAATTAAATGAAGAGTACAGGAAATTCTATTATCGATCCATGCGATGGTGTTATCGGTGAAACTACCCTCCGATGGCACTAATTAACAATAATAATCCTAAGATCATTGGTGTTCATCGGTGTTCATCGGTGTTCATCGGTGGTGAAAAACTTTTCTAATTCACAATAAATTCTCTAAAGTAAACTTCTTTGATTTTACCGTTAGTCAAAATATGATTGATATGAGCTTTAATTTCTTCACGTAAATCCAATTGATCGTTTAACGTCTTTAGATCTTCTTTCGTTTTACGAGATATAATCAAGTTGATGATATTTTGCATTTGAGGAAGGCGAGTTGAGAGCTCAGAGCCTAATGCTTGTTGTCCGGCGTCAAAACCAAAAGTTAATTTTAACTTGATAAAATGAGCTTCTCCAATATCAGCAGTATTGATACGAAATTCATCTACAAAATTAAATGTTTCCAGTGGTGGTGGAGCTTTAACGAGTGCAATATTCTTTTGCTGTTTATAAACACTTGTTGCTGTCTTTTGAGCGACAAATGTAGATATAACTGCAACAAGGATAACGCCTAATATCCCCGCGGCGATCCATATTAACCATTTAATAATTGGCGACGATGCTTTCGGCTCCGCCGCCGGTTTACCGTCTTCGTCTTCTAATTCTGCTGCTGCATCACCCATAGTAGTTCTCCTTGCATAATTCTATTTTTTAATCTTCGCCTTCTACGGAGGTTTCCGTGTTCGGGATTTTTGTATCTGGCAATCCATAATTGCTTTCGGATAATTTACGTTTTACTGATTTTTCTGTTAAAATTACAATATCAATGCGACGATTGTAGGCTTTTGCTTCGGGACTTCCTTGGTCTTCTACTGCGAATGGTCGCGCAGAACCATAACTAACCGCTTGGAATAATCCTGGCTGGAGTTTCCCAACGTTAATCATATACACTGTGGAGTTAATCGCTCTTGCCCCCGCGAGATCCCAATTGTTAATATAAGTTCTTTCTTCTCGACCAACGTTCGTTCCAGGGAGCACTGCATCTTCGTCGCTATGACCTTCTACTTTTACAAACCGATCTAAATCTTTAATAAGCCCGGATGCTTTTTTTAGAACATCCTTCACTGGCGGAAGCAAAATGGCAGAAGCAGGATTAAAGTAATCTGCTCCGATGAGAGAAATCACAAGTCCTCTTTCATCTTCTGAAATTCGGACTCTTCCTTTTTCTATTTCGGATTTGAATACTTGCGTTGCTTGGTTTCTAGCCTTTGAGAGTGCCTTTCCGGTTGTTTGCGAAGGAAGACTTTCGACGTTCATCCCTAATTCTTCCAAGGAACCTTTCGCGAGAGTTTGACCCCCATCAAAGAAACCAGTAGAAGATTTGAATACCGAAAGGATAATCTGCATTTCCTTTTGGTTTGTTTTTCCTGTCGTATACAGCATAATAAAAAAGCATAGGAGTAATGTTACCATGTCTCCGTAAGTTAACATGTACTCCGCAACTTTTTGAATACAATCAGGGCACTTTTGTTTAGCCATAGATCAATCTTAGTCCTTGCCGTCGTCTTTTAATACTGCGCGCTCAGATGGTGCTAAATAACTAGAAAGCTTTTCTTTCACAATACGGGGATTATCCCCTGACTGAATGGAAAGAGTCCCTTCAATCATAATTTGCTTCATAGAAAGTTCGTCTTCACTTCGTTTTGCTAATTTTTTGACGAATGGAATAGCTAATAAGTTTGCGGCAAATGATCCGTATAGAGTAGTAATCAAAGCAGCCGCCATCCCAGTTCCAATCGCAGAAGCATCCCCACTACCTAAGTTCTTTAACATCGCCACAAGTCCGATCAGAGTTCCAAGCATCCCAAATCCAGGAGCCAAACCACCGAGAGTATCCCACCATGCTCTGCCAGATGCATGACGACTTGCGATATTACTGATTTCTGTTTCCATGATATTTCGAACAAGTTCTGGGTCAGTCCCATCCACTACGAGCTGAATTCCTTTTTTTAAAAATTCATCTGGCAATTCATTTACATCATCTTCCAATGCAAGTAAACCTTCTCGACGGGCTTTTTCGGAGAAAGAAACTAAGGTTGTAATAAGTCCCGGTATATCGAACTTATCCACAAAGAAAGCTTTGCGAGTAACCTTTCCAAGAGCGAGAGTTGCTTCCCAAGGAGCGGAGAGGACAGTAGCGGCAGTTCCTCCACCGAAAGTAATGAGAACGGAAGGAATATCTAAAATATCTCCAGGACCCAAACCAGCGTAAATTACCCCAAAGGTTAATAGAAACATACCGGAACCAAAACCGACGAGTGTTGCTATATCCATTTTATCTACTTCTCCTCATTTGCTGAAATATGTATTGCGTTTTTGAAAACTTTTCTTTGGTATTCAATGATACTATTAATTATCTCATCGACTTTTTCTTTTACGATAATTTTTTTATCATTCTGCAAAGTAATAACAGAATCAGGCGTCGCTTCAATACTCTCGATTAAGTTACAGTTAATCACGATTTCAGAATTATTTAATCTATGTAATGTAATCAAGGATATTCCTGTAGAGTTTAGTTTTCTCTTATCTGTCTATCGACCTGATTTTTTATTTCATTTATGAATTTTTCTTCCGTGAAGCGATTTATGCTTTTTTGGAAGTCTTGGGTTTTAAAATTCAATTTTTCGAATCGAGAAATGGCATCGTTTAAAGAATCGACCGTTTGCTCTGGAAAAAAAACTCCCGTTTTTCCATCGACCACAGTTTCCAAAGCCCCACCTTCTCCAAATGCAATGACTGGGGTTGCAAAACCTTGCGATTCAACCGGTGTGATTCCGAAATCTTCGAGTCCCGGAAAGATAAACGCACGGGCTTTTTTGTAGTATTCCACAATTTCAGCGCGGGGCTTACCCCCTAAAAATTCAATATTAGAAGGAACGGATTGTTTTAACTTTTTTTCGTCTTGTCCGCCGCCAATGATAACTAGTCTTTTTCCATTTTTGCGAAATGCTTCAATCGCAAGGTCAATTCTTTTGTATGGGGCAAATGCTGATACGATTAAGTAAAAGTCTTCTTTCTTTTCGCTAACCACTTTATACCCCTCAGGTAGACAAGGAGGATGAATTACAACAGAGTCTCTGGAGTAGTATTTTTTAATTCTTTTGGCAATAAATTTTGAGTTACAGGTAAATTGATCCACACGATGAGCAGATGTTACATCCCAAGAACGGAGATAATTCGAAATAGCCTGTATGATAAAAAATTTAAGTCCGCTCTTGGCAGGAAAATAATCATAGTACAAATCCCAGACATAGCGCATAGGGGAATGGACGTAAGAAATATGAATCGCATTGGGTGGAGGTATAATACCCTTAGCCACACAATGTGATGACGAAATAACTAAATCAAATCCCCTTAAGTCCAAAGTTTCAATCGCAGTCGGAAAAAGTGGCAGAAAAGAACGATATTTATTTGCTTTAAATGGTAAACGATCCGTAAAAGCTGTATGAATTTTTCTATTTTCAATTCGTTCGTTTAAAGTCCCTTTATTATAAATCAATGTAAACAGTTCTGCCTCTGGATAAATTTTGAGAAGAGAGTCTAATACTAATTCGCCCCCTCTCATTCCAGTTAACCAGTCGTGTATGATTGCTACTTTCATTTAGAATTCCTATATTGTAATGTAATCTTAATTATTTAATTATGCTCTCTTGCGACAAATACTCATAAGCCTCTTTGACTTGCTTGCCGTAGTCATTTGAAACAGGATTCGGTTTTGGAATTGACTTTTCGAAACCAATTTGATAAAGACTAGCTAGAATATCTGGTCTATCCGATATATCATAATTTTTGCTTTTCCATTGAGATTGATAGAGATACAAGATATAGGCACAGTATTCAATATTGGTTTCAGGATCAACTAATTCCATTGCCACTTGAAAAGGATGTATTGGATCTAAATGAATTGTTTTTAATTTCAAGGTAGCATTTTTTATTTTCCAATCTGGCTTAATTTCAACGATCGCGGCTCTATATCGTTTATCATAATAACCAGATTGATTTGTGTAATTTAACATTCCGAGCAGAATCGCCTTTTGCGCTGTTGTTGGTTGAATTTGGGCACTGCCGACGGAAACAGAAAAATTCTCCGCCCAACCCAAATTGTTTTTTTCATCAAACACCCAGAAGCCTAGTGCAATATATTCCGCTAGAAATTTGATTGGATTCAAATAATGTTTATAGTTTGTATAAAGAATTGCTTGTAGTAATGTTTTATCCACTTTGTATTCTTCCGAATAACGATTGATATCCGCATCCATGAATTGTAATCGTAAACGAATCCCGTAGTCTGTCTTTTGGAATAGATTAATTGCAATTAGCCCAAGGAATAAAATTATAACTATTCGAAAACTTTTGAGACAGTCATAAAAATCATCGACTTCATACTCATTGATTTGTATATTCTGAATTAAGTTTAATCTGCGTGCGCCAATCAAATAAGGCACTATATAATATAACATAAGAGAAAAATTAGAGAACCTTGGATCATAACTCGGATCTGTTTCTCCTATTTTTGCGAGAATAAAAGAATGATCTTTCCAAATAAAAAGACTGAGAACGATTAAGCAAAAATAGATACTTATTTTAGATACAATCGTAAAAATTTTTTCTGTCTTAAAAAATTTTTTCGGGATAATTCTAATTAGCCAGTAAATACTTAAAGAAATCCAAGCAAATAAATTATAGGACTGTGAATTTTCTAAAACAATATTTTCACTAGTTGTTATCTTGCTATTTGTATTAAACACAAGGCTTAGATAAATAAAAGGGGCAATTAGGCAATAGAGAATTTCTAATGAATTTTCAAAAAACATTTCCTTTTTCTTTCTTTTGAAAATCAGTAAAAAAAATAGAATTAAAATGATGGCTGAATTGAAATAACTAAATAAGGAAAGTAAAAAGCCAAATCCTACTCCAAGCACAGAGACTCCAAATCCAAGGAACAATAGAAGAGCTTGTAAAGTGTCATATATATAAAATAGTAAGTTTGACATTTGCCTGTCCGTTCTCCTTTCATAGGGTTCATTTTTTAAAAGAAGAGGAGTATTGTCAAAGTATTTAAGGTCCCATTTTAGTTCAGGATAAGGAAAATCTATGATACTGGATTGATTGCCACAAAGACATAGAGAAATTGTAACTACTCAGTGTATTCGCAGAGGTTTTAGAATTATGCTACTTATATTCCATATATGCGTAACATTAAAGAGGGCTGATAAATGATTTGGATTCAATTATTGCATAGAATAGCTAACAACAAACCTAAATCACGAAAATAAAGAATATTCTGTGCAACTAACTCTTTAAATCTGTCCGTGGCAAATACTTTTATACAAGTCTATGAATACATTCCCCTTTCCCGAATATTTCTAATCCGTAGACAACTAGGATTATTTCCGCGTAATTTTGAAAAATCCACTACTTTTTCAAGAATGAATCTATATAGAAAGTAAAAAGAGCTTTACAAATTTAGAAATCCTTATAGTCTGACTGCAATAGTTGCATCTTGAGTTAATTTATGTCGAATGCTCCCAATGTGAAATACAACTCTGATAATGATTTTTACTACTTTTTAGCTGTCTTGGATGACGAGTCGGTAAAGACAACCCTTCTTCATTTTAACCTAACTGAAATTATCAATATGAGCAACCAAATCAAAAAGATCAACTTTGATGAGCTCGAAAAAGAAGAAATTGTAGAATACTTACTACGTACGTTTAATGAAAAATGTTCGACCGACCCTGCCAATATCATGAAAATCGGGCAAAGATTCCAAATTACAGACAACGCCATTAACACAGAAAAGAAAAACTTCATCAACACACTTTTAAAAAATCTAAAAAGTCGTACACCTAATTTCTACAAAAGCAATATTCGCAATTTAAAAAAGAAAAGAGATTTAAACGAAGAAGATAGCCGTAAATTAGGAATGAATGAAAGTGCGAATAAATTAATACACGATAATAAAAGAGAAGTTATCATTATCCTCAAGGCACTGTATACTTTTAAAAGATTCGAAAGTATAATTCTTTAAACTAGTTTTGCCAAAGCCTCTACTATTTTAAACATTGCGAACGTATCCATCTTACAATAATCTAACAGAAAATTATGAATACCTTCTATTTCCTCTGGTGAAAGATTCATAGTTTTTGCTCTTAAAAATTCCAAGTTCGCCATATTCCCATCATTGATTCCTAACTCTTTATAATCTAGACCGGTTAACGCGGGTAATACTGATTTCAGAGAGGCACTACCTTTCTGAAGCGGGTGGTAATAGTAAAAAAATTTAAACGGATCAGATAGATCTTTAAAATTTTCCGAGATCGAAGAATACCAATCCGAATATTCAGGGAATAATTGGATTGATTCTCTTAGACATCTTTTTTCAAAAGTGTCATTATAACAAATAATAGTCCCAGTGGGTTTAATCAATTTAGATAATTCTTCTAAAATTTTCTGTCTTGGATCGTATAATCCAGAATCTATGTAACTATAATGGAGTAGAGGCGAATTTTGTTTTTCCTGTATATGCAGTGAATATAAAAAGGGAATATGCTGATAAGGCTTTGTTTTGATGTAAAGAGGTAACGCAGGATTAACCGTTTCAAAATCCAAAAAGTAAAAAGGATATTGGAAGGATTCTGTGAAATTTTTTAGTTTTTCCTCTTGCATGTAAGGAGATTGATTTATTTCTGCTTCTATTTGAATTTTTTGTGAAGAGGATAACTCTGTATTATCCGGTATATCTTTTAAGTAATGAATTCCTGATTTATAAAGTTTGGAAACTAACTCTCCTCCTTCCCGCAAATTAAAAATATCTCCTTCTCCTAATTCATGCCAGCAAGTTTTTAAGTTACAATTTTTAGGACTAGAACAAGAGTACTTTGGACTAATAGAAGGAATCTCTGGTTTATGAATTAAACTTTTAAAGTATTCTAACTGGGATAAAAATTCATCTTGGGCAAATTTCATCTTCTCCACCACAGACGTTTTTATAAAAAATTGTTTCAAGTCTAAAGAACCACTAAAGACATATTCAGGATTTACATTGAGTATAGAACAATTGTTAATTTTGATTCCACAAAGTTTTGCTACGTGCTGCTGAAACAAAAGATCTTTGATATTATCTCGTTTGATATTGATAGATGATTTCACTTCCAATATTTCCCAGGAGTCGTCTTCATTGGAAGGAATTAAAATATCAGTTTTAGAAAAAAATTCTGTACTTAAAAAACAAGCATTGTAAATAATTTTTCTTTCTTGAATTAATTTCTGTGTCACCGTATGGGAATAAAACATATTCAAGTTTTTAGGAACTTCTATTCCGTTTGAATACAAACTTCGTGCAGAAAATAGCACAGAGTTATTTTGGATATTCATTCGATGTAAGTTACTTTCGTTTTTTGGAGAATAATAAAGAGTATTCTCACTGTGGTATTGGCTCCATAATAACAAATCGCATTTTAGACCTACCATAAACCTAGATTTTGTAAGGACGGTTGCTCTTGATTCTTTCGGGATTTGTATTTCCGGCAAGTTTAAGGAAGTTTTTAGATAATCTTTAAATCGAAAATTTTTGAGCATTGGATTAGATTCAAGGCTAAACAACTATGGCTATTTTGGATAGCAATAAAATAGAAGTGACGATACTAATTTTATGAAGTATGCACCGTTACTATTATTTCTTTTTTTGAATCTGAATTTTCTAAACTCTGAATCAACCAATTCCAGCACAACAAAAGCTCCTAAAAATAATAAAGACATAGATGTAGGATTAGAATTTTTAGAAAAGAAAATAAAACTCATACTTCCATTAGAAGTAGGTTTTCGAAAAGATTTATACGATTTTAATGGAAACCTTTTACATTCTGAATATTTGAATTCAGAAGGAGATTTGTTAGAAATAGAACCCGGCTTTGCACTGGAAAATCGAAATTACAACTCAGCGGGATTTTTAGAAAGTATACAAATACTCAATAAAGAAAAAAAAATTTCTTCTAAAACTTCCTTTTTGTATGATACAGAATGTTTACAAATTAAAAAAGATGAGTCCTGTGCTACTGAAATTTCATTTTTCGATGGGGAAAATCGTCCGATCGAAAATGAAGACGGAATTCATACATACCAAACAGAATTTGACCTCACCTGCTTAAAAAGTGAAAACAGAAAAATATCTGATTGTAAAAAATCAGAAAAACGTTTGAATAAAAAAAAGAAATTAACTGCGGATAAGGATGGTAATGCGAAAGTAGTTAGAACCTTTGATTCAACAGGAAATTTGAACTTACATGAAATTTATGATAAATTTGGAAAAATAAAACAGAAGGCAATTTATGCATATAATTACCAATGTATTGAATTAACCAATAAACCACAGGGTTGTATTATTCTATATGAATATTCAAATCGTATTAAATTAGAAGGTAACAATAATAATTCAAGTTCTTTAAATTATGGGAAAAAAATAATCCAATACGATCTCAATTGTATTAAAGAAAAAAAGATTTCTGAAAAATGTATCAGCCTAGAAGAAAATTATGATGTAAATGGCAAACCTTATGATCTTACAGAAAAATTTACTTTTGGATGTATTGATTATTCTTTAGAGTTAGGTGCTTATGCAAAAAAAATTACTAATTTTGACAAAAGAGGAAATGAAGTTCTAAAAGAATTTTACAATTCCAAAAATGAACTAATTGAAGATTCCGCTGGAGGGGCTAAATATACTTATGCGTATAACCAAGAATGTATGGATAATGGAAATAAGCCACAGTATTGTAAAACGCTTTCTGAGGTATACGACAAACAATTAAAATTAAAATACAAAGCAATTTA
>JAGOHK010000062.1 GCA_017996175.1 Leptospiraceae bacterium | reverse complement strand
AGTGCCTCGTCGAGTCTTTCGATTCCGATGTTGAGTGGAGGCATGAGTCGAATTACAGTTTCTGCTGTGGAATTCAAAACCAAACCTTCTTTCAGGCATTCTACTGCAATACTTTTGGAAGGGATTGTAAAATCAACTCCGATATGAAGCCCAATCCCTCTCACTTCTTTAATAATTGGATATTTTGCCTTCATCACGTTTAGGCGGGTGAATAGAAACTGAGAAAGAGCGGGAACATTTTCCACTATCTCTCGGCTGATTAAAATGCGAAGTGTCTCGTAGGCAACTGCAGTCGCTAAATGGTTTCCGCCAAATGTCGAGCCATGTGAACCAGGACCCAAAACTCCCGCAAAAGGTTTAGATACAATCATAGCTCCAATCGGAAATCCAGAACCGAGCGCCTTACCAAGAGTCATCGCATCAGGGATAATTCCATAGTGTTCGCAAGCAAAAAGTCTTCCCGTTCTTCCCATACCTGTTTGAATTTCATCGAAAATCAGAAGTGCATCGTTTTCTTGAGTCAACTTACGGGCAAGGTTTACAAAGCTCTGTGTAAGAGGAATTATCCCCCCTTCGCCAATCACAAGCTCCATGATGATTCCGGCAATGTTTCCGTTGTTTCTTTCGAATGCTTCTTCTAGCGACTCTTCGTTGTTAACCTCAACGTATTCGAATCCAGAAAGTAAATCGCCGTAACCCTCACGCACTTTTTCTTGTCCGGTCATTGCCATCGAAGCAACTGTTCTTCCGTGAAAGCTGTTGGTTAAACTTAGCATAATAGGATTTTGTTTATCTCTAGAGATTGCATATTTTCTAGCAAGTTTGAACGCGGCTTCATTCGCTTCCGTTCCTGAATTACAAAAAAATACTTTTCCAGGAAAGCTATTTACGACTAACGCTTCTGCCAGTAAAGATGCTTCATCTGAATAGAACCAATTCGAAGTATGAAAAAGCATATCTGCTTGTTTGTGGACAACATCGATTATGTCCGCGTCGCTATGACCAAGGTTCGTAACCGCAACTCCGCATAAGAAGTCGATGTATTGTTTGTTGTTTACATCAAACAATAGTTCGCCTGCACCATATTTAAAAGCCACATCGAATGGCGCATAATTTCCGATTAGGTATTTTGCTGATCTTTCTTTGATTTCAGAAAGTTTGTCTTTTGTTTTTACTACTAAATCACTCATTTAAGCCTGCCAATTTTACGAATAAAGTTTCTGTTTGTTTGATTTCGTCTACTAATTCTTTTTTCATTCTTTCAATTTCCTCCACTGAATGCGGTTGCGCTTTAGAAAGAAAAGAAGAGTAGAGTTTGATTTTCGGTTCTGTTCCAGAGGGGCGAATCGTGAGTTTGCCGCTACCGGAGAGAACAAGTTGAATTACATCCGAAGAAGGAAGTCCTGCGAAAATATTCTTTGGAACTTCACCGTTCATTTTTTTGTTTTTGTAATCTATGAATCCTAGGATTTTACGATTGCCGATTGTGCTTCCGACTAACTCTGTATTGGTATTACGCAAACGCTCTAAGCTCTCTTTGATCTTTTGTTTTCCTGCTTCGCCTTTTAGAGTAAGGGATTTTAGAGATTCCATATAAAGTCCGTAATTCATGTAAATCTCATTTAAGTAGGAAAGAATATCTTTTTTCTCGCTGATAATTTCGAGTAAGAGTAAAGTAGAAGAAAGAGAATCTTTATCGCGCAGTAAATCTACCGGCAAATAACCATAAGACTCTTCTCCACCAAAAAGGAATTTTTTCTTCTTGTCCTTTTCGATTTTAGTCATCTCACTTCCAATGAATTTAAAGCCGGTCAGAACATTCTTGAGTTTGATTTTATTTTTAGCGGCAATCTTTTCTTGTAAGTCTGTGGTCACGATTGTTTTGAACACATGGTAGTCATATTTCTTTTGTCCGGCTACTTTTTCGCAGAGGTAAGCGCACATGATACTTCCAATTTGATTTCCATTTAACAACTCGTAACTTCCATCTTTTCGTCTGATTCCAACTCCCATTCTGTCTGCATCCGGATCTGTTGCGACAAAGATTTGCGCGTCCATTCTACGTGCATGAGTTTCGGATAACGCAAGTGCTTCTCTTTCTTCGGGGTTTGGAAATTTTACAGTTGGAAATTCTCCGTTTGGTTTTTCTTGTTCGGGAACTAAGGATACTCGTTTGTAACCTGCTTTGTTCAGAAGAGTTTTCATATATTCGCCACCAGTTCCGTGTAACGGGGAGTAGACGATACTAAAATTTCTATCTTTTGCTTTTAGTTTTGTATTATAAATCGGAGTAGCAAGGACTTGTTTGATGTATGCGGCAAATACTTTTTTGTCTACGTTCTTCACATACTTCTTGTAATCCACATCAGTTTTTTTTAAGAGAGGAATTTCATTCCAATCAGAAATTTTATCAATCGAAGCTATAATTTTTGCATCATCAGGTGCAACTAATTGCCCGCCGTCCGCAAGGTAAGCTTTGAATCCGTTGTATTCGGGTGGATTATGGGAAGCTGTAATCACAACACCGGCTTGTGCTTTCAAATGACGCACTGCGTAGGATAACATAGGTGTAGGCGTTACTACAGGAAAAATTTGCACATTAATTTTATGCTTCGCAGCAACTCCTGCGGTTACTTCTGCGAATTCGCGAGAGCGCCTTCTGGAGTCGTATGCAATGACAAGGGTAGTTTTTTTGTTTTTGTATTTTGCTTTTAGAAATCGACAAAACCCTAAAGCAGCACGACCAACAGTGTATTCATTCATGCGCCCAATGCCGGAGCCAATCACACCGCGAATTCCACCCGTTCCAAATTCTAGCGGAATCGTAAATGCTTCGACCTCTGGACTAGATTCCCCTTTTTTAAATTGGGCTAAAACTTGACTAGCTTGCTTTTTGATTTCCTCTGAAAATGGAGACTCTGTCCAAGCCTTAATCATGTCTTCTTTGTTAATCGTTTTGTTTGTGCTCTTTGCCATAATTCCCTCGCAACTTCCTTTTTTAAGGACTCTCTACTAAGCAAATCTATTTTAGAATGGCTGCCTGTCAAGTGGATAGTGCTTACAGCAATTTATCGAATAGGCTATAATAGTGCAGAGCGAAAAAATAGGTAATCTAATCCAAAGTCGAATCGTATTTCTCTTTTTGAATTGACTTTCTAATAATAAAATATAGAATCGAGGAATGGAAACTGTTGCAATTATTAGTTCAATTCTTGGAATAGCTGGTTGTATATATGTATTGTATAGCATACTTATAAAATCTGTATCTAGAGAAATTTTAAAAGAAATCAACAAGAGTAAATAAAATTGGATAAAACAGAAAAAATTCTTGTGCTTTTAGTTTGCCTTGATCTTGCAGTGTTAAGTTATTTACTTTTACTTCACAAAGATTTTTCTGTGTACGAGCGTGCAATTCAAAGTGTTCTTGGCTTTTTTGGAATCTATCTTGCTCTTTATCAATTTTGGAGAGAAAATCAAAAATAAATTTAGAAACTAATTTGATAGGGGAGAAGTATGAATTTTCTAATGCCAAAAAAAATGGAAGATCAATATTTTATTGAACTTGAAAAATATCGAAAAAATAGACAAGCGGGTAATGATGATTTAGCGTGGTCTTTTCTAGAGCGAGCGCATGTAATAGGTCAGTATCATCCTGTTCCGCATTTTGCCATACACTTTAGAATGCTAGTATTTGGAATTAGAAAAGGAAATTGGAATGAAATTCTCGGTCAGATTCCAAGACTTGCCGTTGGTTGGATAGGTTCTCTTTTTAATCGGATTCCGGTTGGAAATACAGGAGGGGCTAATATTCATATACTTGCATCTATGCCGATTCCGGAAGATTTAAGAGAACTTCTTTCTGATGCTGATGTTTCTGGCAAAGGACTTTCAGGATTTAGGAAGAAGGGATAATTATGAATTCAGCATAATCTAATTATTCTCTGAAACTATTGGTTTTGTAAGTTTTTTCATTCCATGAAAGGTTTTCGCTATAAAAATGAACTTGCCAAACTAATCCTAATATAAAACAAATAACCATGACCTTATTTCTTGACCTAGACAATACTCTCTATGATGCGAAGTACACTTACAGTTACACAATTTCCAAACTCGATGAAGAATGGATTCGAAAAGGAAAGGTTGGGAACTTTATCAGCCTCTACGAAAAAGCCAGACAGGCAACTAAGTTAGATTTAAAAGATCATAGCTCCAACCGTTCCCGCATCTTGTATTTCAAAAAGATTTTTGATGACATTGACGGCAAACTCAATATAGACGCTACTTTGGAAATCGAAGATTTGTATTACAAAAACTATATTCAAGGAATTCAAAATTATGTAAAAGCAAATCAGGCTAATTACAAATTACTTTTCAATTGTTTGAAAGAAATTTCTAATGAACATAAAATTTTTATTCTTACAAATGAAAACCTACGCACACAACTTTTTAAACTAAGTGCATTTTTTCCTACAAATATTCCGATTCAATTACTTACCTCTGAAGAAGTCGGAAAAGAAAAACCTAACTCTGATTTTTTCAAAAAAGCACTGAAACTTTCTGAATCAAAACCATCTGAATGTATGATGATTGGTGATAACCTAGTAGACGATATCAAAGGAGCACTCGGTCTAAAAATTCCAACTGTCCACTTAAAATCCATTTTCGGAGATAGGGACTATTCTAAAACAAAAACCGCCAGCGGAAAAAAATACACTGAAGTCACAAATATTCTGAAAGCACTGGAATTTTTTAAGAAGTAAAATTTATTCAATTCATTAACTCTTAGGTAATTCCCTTATTAAGGAAATTACCTATTGATTAAATGGTTTTTTAGTGAGATACTATTCTCATTATGAAAAAGCTAATTCTTATTTCTTTGCTAGTCGTTTTCTACAACTGTGAAAAAGTCTATTACCAAAGAGAATATAAAAAATGTAATAAAATATGTTCACAGAATTCTTTACTCTGCTATGCCGTCGCTTATGACATAAAAGATGGAAACCGAGTAATTCAATGTGGATTATATGAAAGCGAATGCCAATACCGCTGCTTTGATGCATCCCTTACGAGAGAAACTCAATGGGAAATAGGAAAAAATAACGGATGTTTTGCTAGTGGTTGTAATGCGAGCAGAAGAAGGGAATCGGATAGTAAAGAACAATGGGATTTTGATGATTAATATCGAATGAAATTCTTTATCTTATGTTGGCGTGTATGTCTTCCTGCTGTAGGTATTTCCCGCATTAAGGACATCACCTATTGATTAAATAAATTTCTCATGAGATACTATTCTCATTATGATAAAGCTAGTCTTATTTTTTTTGTTAACCCTATTTTCAGCTTGTTCTAATTCGCAAGATATGGAAGAGCAGAAAGCCAAGGAACGTTCGAACTTACTTCGATTGGTAAACACAGGTAATGAATCTTATGGATATATTTCAAGTACAGCCGGTGGAGCAAGTAGCGGAGAATGGTCATTAGGCTATATTGCAAATTTATCGAGTGGGGACTGCAAGGCAATTGCATCCAATGACAGGTATTATTGCACAACTGCCGATTGTAAGGGAATTGTACTTGGAGATAGATACTATTGTAAAACTTCTGATTGTAAAGGTGTTGCGACTAACGACAGATACTACTGCAAATCTAAACTTTGTAAGGCTTGGGTTTTACGAGATAAATATTATTGTGATTCTAGTGATTATGATTGTAAAGCTATTGCGTCTAACGATCCATATTACTGCCGATCCAGACAATGTAAGGCAATCGTGAGAAGGGACAGATACTATTGTTATTAATTTTTTAGTTTGAAGCAATCGAAAAACAATTTAACCAATCCAAACCACCCTTTAAAACAAATACCTGAACAAATCCGCTTTGTTTTAGAAATTTCCATGTAAGATAGCCGTCTTTTCCATCCTCGGACAAAAGATAAATACTTTTAGTTTTTGGAATTTCCTTTAGTCTTGTTCGTATTTCAAAAAATGGAATATGAATTGTATTCGGCAAATCGCGAGTTTGCACTGCTTCCGTATCAGTAGTAAGGTCAATTACTAAAAAATCTTGTTGATCAATTCTCTCTGTCTGCATCAATTCACTCCAAAACCAGTATGGAGAAATTAGGTTATTTGGATTCTGCATTTGTATCTCAGCAACGCGTCCTGCAAGATTGATCGCATGGAAAGGCATGGAATACATTGGCGCATAAGCTAAATCTAGTTCAGATAAATCATTTATTTTTAAATTCCCTTTGATTGCAGTGGATATTACATCTATTATTTTATCGACTCCTGTTTTTCCGAAACACTGTAATCCTAAAATCCTACCAGTTCCTTTTTCGAAGAGCAATTTTAAAAATAGTTTTTCTACATGCGGATAATAGGAATCTTGCGAATAGGGGCTAATTAAAACAAAATCAAAATCTATTCCGCACTCGTTTGCATATTTTTCTGAAATTCCGGCTGAGCCTATTGTTTCATCGCAAATTTCTATCACATAACTTCCAGTAACCCCTTCATACTTTCGATTTTCACCGAGAGCATTGGAAGCTGCAATTCGTCCCTGTTTCGTAGCAGTGCTAGCAAGTGGGAAACGAACTTTTTTACCGGCAATGATTTGTGTTAATTCTACAATGTCACCAGCCGCATAAATAGAATTATCCGATGTTCTCAAAAACTCATTTACTTCGATTCCCCCCGTAGTCCCAATTTTAAGTCTGGCTAATTTAGCGATTTCGATTTCAGGTTTAATTCCAATCGTCAAAACAATACAATCTGGAATTACATATCCTGCACTTTTTTCATCTTCTTCCAGTGAAATAAAAATTTTTTTAGTTTCATTAGAATAACCAGATACGACAGAGTATTTGTAAATATTTACTCCAAGTCTTAGTAAATGTCTCCACAATAAGAACGAAACTTCCGAATCTAGTTTTGGAAGAAGTTGCGAAGACCTCTCTACTATATAAATATCCAAACCCAATTTGTAAAAAGCGTCAACCATCTCCATACCAATAAACCCGCCTCCGACGACCAATACGGATCGGGGGGATTTTTCGCGGATAAACGTCTTTAGGCGAATCATATCATGAATAGTTTTTAGAGTAAAAGTTTTATCTTGTGGTAAATAGTCATAAGCCGGTTGAATCGGCTTACACCCATTGCATAAAATGAGCTTATCATAAGAAATTCTGAAGGTTGATTGTAAATTTTTAACCTCAATTTGTTTTTCTGCTGGTAAAATAAAAATAACCTGCGTATTGATATGAACCGTTACATTATATCTCTTTTGAAATTCTTCTGGAGTATAAGAAATTAATTGGTTTGAAGTTTTGACTTGACTAGAGATAAAATACGGTAATCCGCAATTAGCAAATGTAATAGAATCAGTTTCCTCGATTAAGTGAATCTCACAGTCTTTATCTAGAAGTCTTGCTCTTGCGGCTGCATTTGCTCCTGCACTTGAGCCTCCGATTATGATTAGTTTCATTCTTTATCACTGACTATTTTAGTCTATTTTTGATTTCATTCAAAAATGGAACAAATTTCTCCAAAATTTCTGGAAGCTCATATTCTAAAATATCACCGGCGGTAACAATGTCTTTGTCGGATAATGCTTGTTCTACCTGTGAAAGTTTTTCGGTTAACAATGTATTTACCGTATATAAGGTATCCTCTCCTATTTTTATGTCCTCAACTTTTAGGTCACCGCGGCTAGCTACAGAAATAAGTCCAGAAATCATTACATGTAAGCGACCAGTCGAATGAGTAAGAAGCTCTGTGGCTAAGTGATCTTTACCGGACTGAAAATTTTCATTTACGCGAATAAATTCTTTTTTCAATACTTCCATATTTCCGCCGTAAGTGGTGAGAATTTCTTTCACAGTTTCGGAATCAATATTTAAAAGAGTAACACGGTTAAGTAAATCCATTACAAAAAGTTTTAAGTCTCTTAGATTTTCTAGGTAAGCCTCAATTGATTTAACAGAATCCAATTTATTATCTGGATCAACTGCTTTTGCGATAATTTCCAGCATATTAAACTCAGAACCGTAGGGGATAATGCGCGTATAATCCAAGCGGAGAAGAGTCTTTGCAGAGCTAAGAACAGTTTGAATCCAGCCGAGCCCTTCTTTTAAATCGTGGGTCTCATTTTGCGTAAGTGAGTCTCTGCCAAAAAGAGTATTACCCACTCCATCAATGTATTTATCGAGCTCCAGAAGACTCGCAATCAAGATGTCAATGTCTTCTCCTATGTAAAAATCAAGACGATTTACTGAATCAATTTGAATCTCGTTTAATTCGGAGGGATTTTTTTCAAGTCCGTCTACCAGACAACTCACCAAGTATTTGCCGCTCGATTCAATCCAAGAATTAACCCCTTGGTAGACTTCCCCAATTGTTTTTTCTTCTTCGAGTTTTGTTTCTAATACTTCTTCGTTTACGTAGATTATCATAGTTTTTGTCTATAGAATTATAACAAGGTAAACTAGCAAATAAAAATTAGTATCAATCATCCCCGCCACGTCTCTGAAAGTTATTCTTCAAATAATTCCCAACCGCTTTATTTTTGCCTACACCTTGCTCCATATAAAGGTACTTTTGTTTTAACTTCTTTTCGAAACTGACAAGATGAGATTCAAAGTCTTTTACCTTTTTGCTGTTTTCGGAAATGGTGGACTCGGCAAGTTTGATTTTACTAGTTACCAGTCCAGAGGTAAGCTGGGTGTATGGTTTTAAATGTTCCAGAATGGCAACACCAACTCCATCATCTACTCGATTGTCGTTATTATTGTCTGAGGCAAATAATTCTCTTACAGATTCAGGGTTGTCATTCAGTGCTATGGAGAGAGTGGATTCATCAATTTTTAGAAGTCCTTCTTGGATTTGTTTCCAGTTGCTTCCAAGCTCTCCAGTGGAAATCCCAATATCAGAGAGAACTTTATAACGTGGTTCTGCAGATGACGGATAAGATGCACTAGTCGCAGTTTTTAGTCCTGCTACTAAGCGGATAATAACATTATCCCCCGCAAGGATTCCTGACTTAGTTTTATTATTCCAGTATTCTGCGGAAATATCTACTCCGTTGTTATCCTCTGCGGCGGTGCTTAGATCTACTTTTGCATCCTTGTTCGCGGTACTTACTTCCTTTGAATATTTGATAAGCTCATTATAGGCATCTACAAATTCTTTAACCATTACAATGCCTTTATTGGTTTCTACAGAAATTTCCATTGTGATTGGTTGTGTGGTTTCTTTGAGTAAGTTGAATGAAACTCCATCAATTGCATCTTTGATATTTTCGTTCGTGTCTCTTGTAATTTCAATTCCGTCAATTTTGAAAACTGCATTTTCTGCTGGCGCAATAGTATTGTTAATCGCTGCTCCTTGGATTTCACCTGGAATTACAAACTTAATTTCGGAGACTGTCATCTCTGCGTCACCTGTATTTCCGAGAACAATTTTAGTAATAAGATAATCTCTAGCGAAACTAGCAACAGGTACTGAATACTTTCCGTTCTTCGCTGGAATATTTTCATATTTAAATTTTTCTCCTTCTTTTGTTTCATAATAAATTCCAATTCCTAAATAATCAGGAATTGTTCCGGTAGTTTTTTCTGGATAGAATTCTAAATAAGAAAGTTTTTCTACACGGAATTTATCAACAGGAAAGGCAAACGCTGTATTTTGTTTGAGTAAAACCCCGCTTAGCCCACCTGGCGAAGGGGCAAAATCTGGTTTTGCGTTATTTACAAATTTTTCGGATTGGTAGGGAGTAGGTGCCTCAGTGCTCAAACGAATTGAATTTACTGTCGGTGCAGGTTCAGAAACGTTAGCTCCTACGATTCCCGCTTGTTGTAAAATTCCATTTGGATCTAAAAATTTTAACGCAGCTTCTTGACCATATTGTAATGCATGAATGGAAAAGACCATATTATCCGAATCCACTTTCATCAAGTTAGATTTTACAATTTGGCTTCCGAAGTTTCGAATTTTTTCTTGTAGATCTTCTAACTTTCCACCTGCAAAATCTATATCTACTCGTTTGTCTTTGGAGATAATGGAGAATTGCCCCGCTGGTAGAGCAGTGTCTAATTTTATTTTGTTTCCTGCGATTTTTTGTTTGGATGCAAGTTTTATAATTTCAATTTCTTGTTTTGCGGACTTTGCATTTCGATTTGCTTCTCCGCTGATATACCCTTCTTCATTTGCGGAAACTTTTTTAGAAGAGAAAGGGGCGGTGAAGGAAGTTAAGGCTTTAGTTTTGATTTGTAAATTTAGGCTCAAATTTTTTAATTCATTCCAAGCTTTGATTTGTATTTTCTGGTATTCGTTTTCCTTCTCCCATCTCTTAATGGGCTTTGCTTCTAACTCCAGAAGTTTGCGAATTATGTCGTTTGTGTTTTGTCCGGAGCTTAATCCGGAAACTGTGTATGCTGGCATAAGAATTTTCCCCCTACCAAAATATGTTCGTCTTATCAATAAAAAAGATTACTAATTTAGACCAAAAAAATACTATGGAAACATGGATAGATCAAACCTTTTAAATAACAAGGATATATTTTTTGAACGTGAACTCTCATGGTTAGACTTTAATTTTAGAGTTTTAGAAGAGGCATGTGACACAACCAATCCCATTTTAGAAAGATTAAAATTTTTATGTATCACAGAATCTAATTTAGATGAATTCTTCATGGTTCGAGTGGCGGGACTTCGCGATCAGGTAAATTCAGGCATTGACGAAAAAAGTTTGAATGGATTAAAAAGCTCTGAGGTAATATTAGAAATTTCTAAAAAAGTATCATCTTTCATCAAACAACAATACCAAGTTTTAAATGAAAAAATTATTCCTGACCTGAAAGAAAATAAAATCAGCATCATCAACAATCCTTCCGAATTAAAAACGACAGAAATCGCATTCGTAAAAAAATATTATAAAGAAGAAGTATCCAGCATTCTCACCCCTTTGGCGATAGACCCTTCGCATCCATTTCCGCATCTTCTGAATCGTACTCTAAACTTAGCAATTACACTTACTAGTGATGAGGATAATAGCCGTAATCTGTTTGCGATCGTTCAAGTCCCTTCACTACTTCCTCGATTTCTAGAATTACCATCTACCGATGGAGACAGAAGATTTTTTCCATTAGAGGGGATAATTACTCTTCACCTCTCAGACTTATTCTATGGACTTTCTGTAAAAGAAATTCATGCCTTTCGAATTATGCGTGACTCTGATCTTTCTATCCACGAAGAATTGGAAGGAAGTCTTCTTACCAATGTAAAGAAAGAATTAAAAAATCGTTTTTGGGGTGACGCAGTACGTTTAGATGTCTCGAGCAAAATTCCTGAAAATTTAAAACAATCTGTTATGGAATTACTAAAAATCCAAGACCACGAAATGTATGAAATTCCGGGCTTTCTAAACTTGGGGGATTTGATGTATTTCTATGGACTTGCGGGTACCGGGCACCTAAAATTTCCTGTAATACCTACAAAAAATATTTTAAGCGACTACAGTTTGGACAAAATTTTCCAACTTATCAGAAAAGGGGATTTAATTTTTCATCATCCCTATGATTCTTTTCAAGCAGTAGAAGACTTACTCAAATTTGCAAGCGAAGATCCCAAGGTGCTTGCGATTAAAATGACACTCTATCGTACAAGTGGGGATTCTCCCATTATCCAATACTTAAAACAAGCAGCGGAAAATGGCAAACAAGTAACTGTGCTTGTAGAATTGAAAGCTCGTTTCGATGAAGAGCGTAATATTATATGGGCGCAGCGTCTAGAAGACTCCGGTGTACATGTTGTTTACGGTATCATTGGTCTAAAGATTCATTGTAAGGTTTTACTTATTCTCAGAAGAGAAACAGATAAACTGAAACGTTATGTGCATTTGAGTACTGGAAATTATAATTCTGCTACGGCAAAGTATTACACCGATTTGTCGCTATTTACAAATAATGTTAGCATTACAGAAGATATTGGGACACTTTTCAATGCTCTTACTAGTTCTGCAAAAATGCCAAAATTATCCACTGTATCGGCAGCCCCACTTTATTTGCGAGATGATATATTGAACTTAATTTGGAATGAAATTGAAAATGCAAAACAAGGTAAATCTGCTTATATTTTTTTGAAAATGAATTCTCTTGTAGATAGAGAATTAATTCTCGCGTTGTATGAAGCAAGTAGCCAAGGAATTAAAGTGGATTTAGTAATTCGGGGGATTTGTTGTTTAGTACCGGGACTGGCAGGAGTTTCTGAAAATATAGTAGTTCGTTCCATCATTGGAAGATTCTTAGAGCACTCTAGAATTTATATTTTTAATAATTCTGGAAAGCCTAAGGTTTATCTTTCATCGGCGGATTGTATGCCTCGAAATTTTTTCAAACGAATCGAAGTCATGTTTCCTATTTTAGATGAAAAGATTCAAAACAAAATCTTTAAAATCATAGAAATCATACTGAAAGACAATGTAAAAGCCCGAATTTTAGGAAGTGATGGGATTTATAGAAAACTTTCTCCCGCTGAAGGCGAAATTCCGATTGATTCTCAAATGGAATTGGCAAAAATATAGCTTTATTGGAAAAAATCATGCTGTTTAGATATTTACTTTTAGTTTCTACTTTGTTATTTGCGGTTACGCAAAGTTATGCGGCAGACTGTAATCAAATGATTCAGTCATTTGATGAGCCTGCCACTTTAAAATCCGGCTGGAAATTTTTGAAAGGTGATAACCCGGAATGGAAAAATCCAGATATGGAAGATTCCAATTGGACAATGAAAACTCTTCCGGATTCAGGAAAGGATCCACATCCAGATGTTCTAGTTACTGGTTATCATTGGTATCGATGTCATTTGATTTTGCCTGACACGATCAAAGAAACAAATATTTCTCTCGCAATCAATTTTGGAAAATTTAGAGATGTCGATGAAGTTTTTTTTAATGGAATCAAAATTGGTTCAACTGGAAGAGTATCTCCAGTGTTACAAGCAGATTTAGAAAAAGATAGAATTTACTCTATATCCTCACGCCTCATTCAACCCGGCAAAAACGTATTAGCCGTTCGAATTTATTCTTCTACTGATTATTTCGGAATTGATAGTGTTCCGATCATTGGAAATGAATTTTCCATCTCGTGGAAAAATACGCTCAAGGAGGTATTCAATATTATCTCCGGTTTCGTATTTATTGCAATGGGTATGTTTTTTATCTTAGGATCATTGGTGAAATCAACGAACAAGAGTAATCTCTTCTTTTCTTTCTTTTCCATTATCCTCGGAATGTATACATTATTACGCACTCAGTTCAGATATAGAATTTTTGAAGATTTTAGTACCTCTTACAGAGTGGAATTGATTTTACTCATGATACTTCCTGTTCTATTTATAAATTTTATCACCTACTTTGTGAATCACAAAAGAAAATTACACAATTGGATTTACGAACTAATCATGTTAGCCTTTATGATTCGAACTTGGTTTGCCGTGACTCCAACCGTATGGGAATCTATTGTTAGATATAACGGCTACTTACTAGTATACCCACTCATTCGCTGTTTTTATATTATTTCTAAAAATTACTTACAGAATAAAGATAAACTAAAGTATATTTTCATTGGAACACTTGCGCTTTTACCTTGTGTAGTCATTGATTTATTGAAAGCATTAGAGTTTATTAAATTCCCATCTGTCGTTCATTTTGGATTCATGTTTTTTCTAATCAATATTTCTGTACAATTATCTGAGGAAATGGTTGAAAACTACAAACGTTTTATCGAACAAGAAAATGATTTGAAGAAAATGGAAAAATTGAAAACTAAATTTTTAGTAAACTTATCCAATGAATTTAAACTTTATATGGATGGAGTAAATTTTACCATCAAAGAGCTATTAGCCGATAAAAAAGAAAGCCAAATACAAGATAAAATCAAAAGACTAGAAAGTTACGAGGGATTAACCCGCTCCATCATAAGCGATGCAGTTGTGTTAAATGCTGTTGAAAGTAAAAAATACGAGAATGTAATTGAAAAATTTTCTTTAAAAGATCTTGTTAACGATACACTCAATATGATTGAAACAAGGCTTACACAGAATAGAAAATCCAAAGTAATTTCAATCTCCGGTGGTGACATTGAATTAATGCAATCTAGGGAATTAATTTTTTTAATTTTCTATCATCTGCTAGAAAATGTATATAAATACACTCCTGAAGAAACAGGTTTACAAGTTCTAATAAAATCAGAGGACAAAAGTACGTTAGAGATTACGGTAGCCGATGAAGGAAATGGAATTGAAAACTTAGAGCAAGTTGATATTCTAAAAAAATTTGTGAGAGGATCAAATGCTACGGATAAAGTGATGGGAGTTGGTATTGGTCTTACTTTAGTAAAAGCGATCTCTGATTTTTTAGGTGGTGGTTTGCAAGTCCAAAGTGCGAAAGGCACTGGATCTAAATTTATAGTTACGATTCCGGTATAATACATGAAAACATATTTAAATTACATACGACTTTTTTTATTGGTCTCATCTTTTTTTATTTTGGGAAACTGTTATCCTATTTCAGAAGAAATTAGTTCTGAAATTATAAGCCTGAGTGAATCAGAATGGTATATAAATTATGAGGATAATGCTGAGTATGCTAATGCACAATTTTCGCATCAAAACTGGCAAACTGTTGATGTTCCAGGAAATGTTAGAACTCTGGACAGTTCTCATAGAGGAATTTTCTGGATGAGAAAATCCTTTGAGTTAGATGCAGAAAACTTCACTAGCGCGTTAGCCCTTACCCTCGGAAAAATTTACGACAGAGATGAAGTTTATTTAAATGGAAAAATCATAGGTATCAATGGAAAAAGTCCAGAAGACATTCATCAAAACGAAGTAGCATTTGGAAGACTTAGAATTTATTCTATTCCTCCCGGGTTATTGGTGAAAGGTTCAAATATTTTAGCCGTTAAAATCAATTCTAACTTTAGAGCTTATGCAGGAATTGTATCCGGTCCTGTAGGAATCGCTACGTTAGAATCGGCAAATTCTTACCAAATCCAAAGTTCATTGGATAACTTGATATTTGACGCAGTTTATCTTTTTATTGGAGTTTTTTTTATTATTAGCTTTTTGAAAATGAAAGAGATGAAAGAATACTTAGCATTCAGTATTTTTATCATTGCCTTTTCCATTTTTCAATTCACCAGAAATGAATTTCGATTTGCTGTATCCAATCACTTTTTATTTTTTAAATACTTTGAATCTGCAATCCTCTTAAACATGCCATTCTTTTATGTGAATTTTTTTCAAAGTTTTTTTCAACTCCCTAAGATAAAATACCAGAATTACTATTTTTTATTGAACTTGGCATTTTGCGGTTTATTCTTAGTAATCCCTAATTATGTTTTTTGGAATAATTTTATTAATATATGGGTAATCAATATATTACTCATCTTAGGGTATTCTCTTTTTGTAACAGCTAAAAGGGTAAATGAAAAAGACAGAGATGCTATTATCTATGGAATTGCACTTATCTATTTCATTTACAGTGTAGTAAAAGAAATTCTTATACAGAGAGGCTGGAGTCAAAGTGAGTCTTCAATAGAAAGTTCTGTTCTGTTTTATATTTTGTTAGTAACTGTAGCGCTCAGGCTAAGATTTATTTTCCTCAAAATAAAAATTCAAAATAGATTTGAACAACTTAAAGAAATTGATCAGCTTAGAGAAAAAATATTTCTATACATGGATAGAATTTTAAGTCCATCTCTTGACGAATCTATTTTAATGACTCGTGCTTTGAAAAACCACAATAACCCAGAAATGCTTAAAGAATCACTTACAAAAATTCAAACTATTTATGACGAAATGCAATATTCGTTGGATGATATTCTGGAATTGTCTAGACTGGAAGTGATGTCAGAGCCTCTTTCCAAAGAAACAGTTGATTTTGTAGATTTTATCCGAACAATCCTCGCAATGGCTTCTGTCACGTATACGGTAAAAGTGGACGAAAAATTTCAAATCCACAATAGCCTTGATCTCATTAATTCTCTGATCATCCGTTTAATTGACTTTACTGGTTTTAAGGATGTAACTAGTATCGACTTGATTGTAACTTCCGATTTAAAAAATCATCTTCACTTCCGGTTTATGCTCTATAGCCTCGATCACAAAAAAACACAAAAGTTATACAAACAGTTAAATGATTTTACAGTTGGGGGTAATATTCATTCTGTGCGATGGGCAATTATAAAAGAAATTTTAAGACTTTTAGATGGACATTTAGAAATGAAACTCATCAATAGAAAGTATGTTCGAATTGACTTCGAATTACAGGCGTTACCCTTACAAGAAGAGAAAAAAGACAAACCTAAATTTGAATTAAAACTTCCCAAGTTAAATATTAAAATGCCAAATATTAAGTTTCCAACATTTAAGAAATAGCCAGGGAATTAACAGTATTGCCGTGTTTCGGCTGGGTTCTACACAAACGCCGGCATAGCAGCGGTTTCATGGCATTAAACTCATTGGCGCTAGTGTCCTTCCTTAAGGGTTAGCGCGTAATGCTCAAAAATCTTTGCTAATTATGACAATTATCATTAGAATTATTCCATCGCGAAAAATAAAAAGATTCACATAACGCTATGTAAGTTTTAGATTATCCTAAGAAGGACGGATTGCGATCTCATGAATAAACGAAATCTTATTATCATAGTAAGTGTAGTTTTAGTATTAAGTGCTGCATTAAGCTATGTCTTTTTATATAGAAAATCTAATACTGTAAAACCTACAGTTGGTTCAATTGTGGAAGCGATTTATGCTTTGGGGAGTGTGAAATCCGATGACATCTATAATTTAAAATTGGGGATAACATCCGGTTTGACGCAAATCTATGTTGCAGAAGGAGATGTAGTTAAGAAAGGGCAGAAACTTATCGCGACCGAGTCATCTACTCTTTCTTCACCTATACAAGGAACGGTTACTCGTATTTACCTTGATAAAGGAGAAACAGTTATGCCGGGTGTGCCTGTGTTAACCGTAATGGATTTGGAGCGAACATTTATTCAAATTTCTCTGGATCAATCATCTGCACTTAGAATTAAAAAAGGACAGAGGGCGGAGCTCAGTTTTGAAAATTTGAGAGGGACTAAGATTATTGGCAAAGTTCAAAAAATTTATCCATCCGATGGACAATTTTTGGTAAGACTCGAAACGGAAACTTTGCCAGTAGGGATTCTTCCCGGAATGACGGCTGACGTTGCAATAGAAGTGGCTAAGAGAGATAATGCGATGCTTATTCCTGCCAGTGCGATTCATCGAGGGCAAGTGAAAATCATCCGAGACAACAAAAAATTTACCTTAAATGTTAAGATTGGTGCGGTTAATGGTGAAATGGCGGAAATATTAGATGGACAGGTATTGGTTGAGGATGAAATTTTGTTAGGAAAAGAAAAATGATTTTTCTTGCATTCAAACAACTTTTTACTAGACCCCAACAGACCTTTCTTACTTTTATTGCTATTGTAATTGGAACTGTTGGGTATATTTTATTTACTAGCATCATGCTTGGGTTTCAGGAATATATCATCGAGCAATTGGTCAACAGTGATGCGCAAGTTCGAATTGCTCCGAGAGATGAAATTATTTCAGAGGAAACTTTCAAAGATATTTTTTTCACTGGTTCTATTGTTCAATGGATTAAACCTCCCTCGGGGAAAACAGATAATAGCCGCTTAGACAATATTCAATGGTGGTACGAAAAATTAGAGAAAGATCCAAATGTAGTTGCATTTTCTCCGCAGTTAGTTAGACAGATTACTTTTATGCAGGGCAAATTATTATTTCCCGCTAAAATCATTGGAGTAATCCCGGAAGCACAAATAAAGATTACCAATACAGATAAGTATATAGTCGAAGGAGAAAGTTTAAAAAATCTAGGAAACGGAGATTCACTTGCAATTATAGGCGCAAACTTACAAAGTAAAATGGGAATTAGAGTAAATGATATTGTACAGGCAGGAATTCCGGGAAAACAAATTACTCCTCTAAAGATAATCGGCGTTATCCAGACTGGAAACAAAATGATAGATGATTCTCTTTGTTATACATCCATCACGACTTTACAACGAATTACAGGCTCACCCGGAGAAATTTCTGATATAGTTGTTAGGGTAACCGACGTAAGCCACGCAAGGGAAATGGCAGAGAACTGGTCACAATTTACGAAAGACAAAGTGGAAAGCTGGGATCAGGCAAATGAAAGTATAATGTCTGTTTTTAATACGCAAAATATTATCCGAAACACGATTACTGTTGTAATTATTTTGATAATTGCATTCGGTATTTATAATATTCTGAACATGGTGGTAAGTAGTAAGAAGCGAGATATAGCGATTTTGCGCTCTATTGGTTACGAGGAGTTTGATATTATAATGCTATTTTTAATTCAAGGACTTATTTTGGGCGTGACAGGGGCGATATTCGGAAGCATTTTGGGATTTTTTTTGGCTCAGTATGTAAGCACGATTGAAGTATTCAAAGGAAAAAACATGGCGACAGGAACAAGTCATCTGATGGTATCCTATAATATTTTTATTTATATCAAAGGAATGAGTTTTATTATTATAGCGTCTTTGGTTTCTAGCATGATTCCTGCGCGTTCTGCTGCGAAAATTTCTCCTATCGAAATTATACGAGGTTCGTAATGTATACTGGAATTGATTGTATATCACTCTGTCGTTCATTCGGAAATCCACCAAATGAAATTTTAAAATCTATTAGTTTTAAAATTCCCAAAGGGCAATTCGTTTCTGTAACAGGACGCTCAGGTTCAGGTAAATCGACATTACTCTACGCTCTCAGCGGATTAGACACAATTACCTCTGGACAAGTATTATTTTCAGGAGAGAGTATTCATGAAATGCCAGAGAAAAAATTAAATCAATTTCGAAATTTCAAAATGGGATTTGTATTTCAATTTCACTACTTACTTCCTGAAATAAATGTATTAGAAAATGTATTAATGCCTGCTCGCAAAACAAATCTACATAAAGCAAAAGAAGCAGATGCTCGAAAAATTTTAGAAGAGTTTTCTCTTTCTCACTGCATTGATAAAACACCAGGTCAAATTTCTGGCGGCGAATCACAACGAGTATCCATTGCACGCGCTCTAATCATGCAACCGGAATATATATTTGCAGACGAACCAACGGGTAATCTTGATTCTGCGAACGGCGAAAAAGTTTTGGAATTATTTCAAAAAGTAAATAAAGAATATCAAACCACAATTGTAATGGTAACACACGATACCGGATACGCAAAATTAGCCCAAAGAACGATTTGTTTAAGCGATGGGTATTTGGAATCGGATACTTTGAATAAATAAATCTTGTGCTAATCTTTTCAAATATATCTATAGTCCACGGTAGCGAACACACCGTTAGGTGTTATGCCTCCTTTCACCCTGAGAAATATGATACAAAACATGTTTACAAAGAGGATTACTCTTTTCTAAGTTAGGATGATCAAATTCTAAAATTTTTTTCATTCCAATTTTCATCATAACTTTTTCCGAGTTGGAATTTAAAATAGAAGTGAAGGAGTAAATGCTCGTTAGCCCAAATTCTGAAAAACCAGACTGTAAACAAATTTTTGCGCCTTCTGATGCATATCCTTTGTTCCAAAATTCAAGACCCAATCGCCATCCAATTTCGACACAAGGGGTAAAGGAACTTTTGAAATCAACATAATTTAATCCAATAAAACCAATGAATTTCTCAGAACTTTTTTCCTCTACCGCCCAAAGTCCAAAACCCCATTTTTCGAAATGAATTTTTATTTTGTTCACTAAATCTTCGCTCTCTACGTATGTTAGCAATCGCGGGAAATATTGCATAACCTCTTCGTCTGTATTCATTTTTGCAAACGGAACGATGTCTGAATCCTCCCAATAACGAAATCTGAGCCTTTCAGATTCAAACTTGTATTTTTCTTCCAAGAGACTTCTCCAGTTTTTCTTCTTCGAACAAATTGTCGTCTTGCACATTCTTACTTTTAAAAATTAATCGAAACGAATTTCCAATTTAATTCTAAGATAATCTCTTTTAATTTTTTCAACCCAATTCAAATTATCTGGTTCAACTTGAATTACTTTGAAGTTATTTTGCTTCCCTTCTATCAAAACCCCTTTCGAATCATCAATCAGAATATCAATATTAAACGCTGGCGGATATTTTGAAATATTGAGAGACACATTTTTTTTATGAATCTCTTGATTCACAATCCCATTTAGTTTTATAGCATGCACAAGAAAAAGCCATTTGATATATTGAATGGAACGATAAGAGGTTGTGTATATCCATAACTCGCAATTCTCTTCTTCAAAAAAATCGAAAATTTCTTTTGTGCCTAAACGTAATTTCTCTACTTTAAAAATTTTGGAAAGAAGTTTGTATTGAACGATTTCTTCTACATATTTTGAGTTAGGTATGATTAGAGTGTCATCCAGATCAAAGGCTACTCTTAATTTGGCGCTTTTCAAGTTTTATTCCGAACCAAGGAAATCATATGAACCAAAAAAACTTGTAGTGAGCCTGTCGAATCCATCATAGTTTAGACATTTGGCTACTTATTTCTTTTCGTAATTTTTGTTTTTAATTTCGAATTTGCATCGAGAAGTTTTTCATCAAATTCTGATTTAGTGTTACCCATTTGCCCATACTTTAATTTTAATTTACTTTTATTTGATAGACCTGAATAAGAATCTTCCTATCATGGGGCGAATTTTTCCCCAGACTTTTCCTAGAAATAAAATTCCCGCGAAGATACAAATTGTTCCAAAAATTATGAAACAATTTCTCGCTTAAAACAATCGAGCGTCACATACTCTTTATTATTCCCTAGAATGCATTCTTCTCCATCTGGAAAAAATTTATCTTTTATGAGAAGAACTGTATAGACTTTATTTTTAGTTACAATTCCTTTTATACTTTCAAGCGCTCTAACTTTTTTAATGCCGAGAGAGTAATAAGTTTCTCGAAGAGAAGTGTTAATCATTGATTGCATAGGCTTATCTGGTTTCTTACCTTGCCAATTCTTCCAGAATAGATTCATGTATGCTTCGATAGCCATTATTTTACCCTCCGTAATTATTTTTATCTTCATTCATAAAGGGGTCAAGTTTTTCTTTATGAAGTTAATACAATTTTGAAAAGAAGCTTCATTAGTTATTAGAGTAATTTGCTTTTTTCATAAAGAGAAATTGGAAGCATTTTTATCTTCGAATCATCGATAGTTTCATTTTTCAAAATCGAAGAATCAAAACCGCTTAGATTTTCTGAGAAGTATTTTAAAAATTTCTCAACTGATCCGGATGGAATAAAAATTTTCTTTCCTTCGTATTCTATTAACAAATAGAAAAAAAGATCGCCATCGTCGTCATCACCATCTTCATAATAACCCAAAATAACTTTTTCGATTTTATTTAAATAGATTCGTTTTTCAAAGATATAAAACTTTTCAATGAAATATTCTTTTTTGAAAAGATAATCCTCGGAAATAATTTCATTGAGACTTGAATAACCTTCCTTTAATTTAGAAGGTAAAAGAATTGTATAATAAGTAAAAAAATTACTCCGAAGCCAGAAAAAGATATTATCAAAATACGAAATAAAATTAAATACCAATCTAGTTTTTCTACATTTAGCCTTTCAATAGAAAAGAAAAACGAACCAACGCCAAATAAAATAGATAGAATACCTTTTGCTGTTTCTTTAAATAAAAGCCACATCCTATTCAAACAAAACTTTCGATTAAGCTTTTAAATGAAGGTATATCATTATTAACTGCATCCCACAATAATTTAGAATCTACTCTGAAATAAATATGGGCGAGGATAATTCTAAAACCATATATATTTTCCCAATCTAAATTAGGATGTTGCTCTTTAAAATTATCTGACAGATTAATAAAAGCTTCCATGATAATTTCAAGCTGTCGCTCAACCGCAGATTGGATTAAATCACTAGAAATAAATTCATCATAAGAAATATTATTAACGAAAGATTCAAGTTTAGAAATTGCAGAAAGGATATGTTGAAATCTAGCTCTGTCGCCTGACTCATCTCTCATAAATTAAAATTTTTTCCTTATTGATATTTTCTATAATAAAAGGAGATACAGAGTTTAAAGTAACCAAATGAATTTTTCTTTTCAAGATTTGTTTTAATTCTATGACCATTTTAGAATATTCAGAGGCAATTCCATTTTTATAATCCAGATCAGCGAGAATATCAACATCACTTTGTTTGTCCGCTTCATTTCTGGCAAAAGAACCGAACAAATAAGCTTTCTGAACAGGCTTATCTTTAAAATAATCAGCTAGAAATTTTAATAATTTTTCGCGATCTAATTCAATCCAAGTTGATTTTATCGCAAAATCAGCATTACTTGTAGATTCGTCTAGCATAATATCTAATCTTTGTCAAAACTAGAAATTAAGTCAATTTTAAAATTCTTTTTCAAATCATCCCAATCACATAAATCAAACAAATCATAGTTCAGACAAAGGGTTTTTTCGCTCTAGCGGCATTTCGACTTCGCTCAATGACCGACCTCTCTCCATCCATATCGGTGTTCATCGTCTTTATCGGTAAATCTTATAAAGCCAAACCAATCTCGCGGCAAATCACCGCTATCCGGTATTTCAACTTCTCCTGACCGAGCAGGTTAAACAAAATCGGAAGTTCCAAACCATGCGCCTTACCAGTAGTAGCCACGCGGATAGGCATGTAGAGATTCTTTCCTTTTTCGCCTGTCTCGGCTCCTGTCTTTTCGATTAACGCTTTGTAGGCGTCAGAGTTAGATGGATTTTCGGAGGCGAGTAATTTGTGAAATGTTTTTATTACAAGTCCAGCATTGCCCGAAGTTGCGATCGTTCGCGCGTCTTCGTTTTCGATTACGATATCGTTATTGAAAAACTCGGAGATGTAGTCTGGGGCTTGGGAAAGTCTATCCAAGTATACGCGGATTGATTCTAAGATAGATTGTAAAGTTTCGTTATTTGCATTTTTAATTTCTTCTGGAATCCCTTTATTATCTTTGATAAATGGAATTACTTCAGCGCATAATTTGGTTATGTCGGAGTCGCGGATGTATTTATTCGAAAGCCAGTTTAGTTTGGACTTTGGGTTTAGTTGGTCTGCTAGTCCAGACAATGGCAAAGAATTAAAGTCTAACTTCTCCTTATCTTCTTCTTTTACTTTTTTAAATACATCAAATAGAGATGGAGACTTAGAGCATCTTTCTACATCGAAAACTTTTTCGAGTTCTCCGTGTGGTAAATATTCCTGTCCACTTTCCGAAGTCCAACCGAGTAGCGCCATGTAATTACGAAAACATTCTGCTGTATACCCCAAGTCTCTGAACGCCAAAATAGAAGTAGCCCCTGCTCGTTTAGAAAGTTTTTTGCCATCAGCGCCAACGATTTCCGATGCGTGGGCGTATTTTGGTAATGGATAGCCAAGAGCTTCGTAGATTAAAACCTGTCTTGGAGTATTCGATAAATGCCCCACCCCTCGGATAACATGCGTTATCTGCATTAGATGATCGTCTACTACTACCGCATAGTTGTATGCGGGAAAGCTATCGGATTTCACGATGATAAAATCTCCAATGAGCTTAGTATCGAACTTCACTTTTCCTTGGATGATGTCGTCTACGATCAAATTTTTTCCGGGAGTTCTAAATCGAATCGAGTAAGGAATCTTTTGATCTAACTTATCTTGGATTTCTTTTTCTGTCATGCTCGAACAAGTTCCGTCGTATAGGTTTGGAATTCCCATTGCTTCGGATTGTTTTTTCTTTGCTTCTAGTAATTCGGTTGTACAGAAACAACGATAAGCGTGGTTACTTTTGAGTAGCTTCTCGGTATGTTCTTTGTAAATATCTAAACGCTCTGATTGTTTGTATGGACCATGCGGACCACCTACACCAGGACCTTCATCCCAATTGAGTCCAAGCCATTCTAGGGATTCTAAAATAATTTTCATCGAAGAATCTGTCGATCTATCTTGGTCTGTGTCTTCGATACGCACTAGAAATTTTCCGCCTGTAGCTTTTGCGTATAAATAATTAAACAGTGCAGTTCTTGCACCGCCTACGTGTAAGAAGCCGCTCGGAGACGGAGCGAAACGTGTTCTAATATTTTGATTCATTCTGTTGTATTCTCTTTCTTTTTATAAATGATAATTGGTAAATCTGTTTTATATAATATGAGTTGTTTATTTTTTGTGATACTTTGATCTTTGGTTTCAGTCACTTCATTTGGATAATAGTAAATTGCAAAATCCTTATTAGAATAAAGTTTACTTCCAGATGGAATATCTTTAAATATTTTCTTATAACTAAAATCTTCAAAAGAATAAATTCTAGAATATTCTAATGTATTTTTGTTTGGGAAAAATTCCGTATACGGATAATTACGCGCAGGTGTTCCACTAATATAATTTTTCCATCGAATATTTTCTTGTCCTTCTTTTGATTGCACTTCTTCCAATCTCCAAAGTCCCTCATCTGGGGTTAACGAATATGTTATCCGCTCATTGAATACTTGCTGTGCCTCTGTCTTGCGAGTCAGAAATTTTTCCAACCCTCCCAAAAGATCTGAACTTTGGGATTGGCGAAGGGTAAAATTGGTATAATCCACTTCTAACTCAGACGTGCCCTTTAACTTTCCTTCTCCATGCTTAATTTTCTCGTAGATTGTAAACTTGGGAGGAGCCTTTTCCGGGAAGAGCACGTTTACTTCCTCTAAGAATTTATTGGTATAGGAATAGAGCGAGATATCAATTTCCTTTACTTGTAGAGGTTTATCCATTACCTGATTAATTACTAGAAACCTGTAATGGGAGCTGTTTTTCTCAAAGAAATTATTAGAGTTCGGGATTTTGGCTTTTTGATAGTATTCGCCTAAAAAAAATTCAGATGATTCCGAGCTGAATGATCCAGAATTGCTGGTCGTTCTACAGGAAATTTCTAAAAATAGAAAAAAAAATAAAAAAAAGTATTTTTTACAATTATGTATCATTTGAATCAATAGAATTAAGGTTTTCAGCAAATTTTGAAGCGGCGTAATTGAGGTATTACATTCGTTTAGCCAATGTAAAATTAGGAAAATGCTTGACAAGCAGAATAGAATTACATACGAACGCAAAAAAAGATGAAAAATAATACACAAGAAACCACCCGTTCTGATTTTCCAAAAGTGCTATTTGAAGACCAAGTAAACGACGACCAGAGGAAGTATTCTCGGTATGTTTGTGACTCGCGTGCCATCCCACACGAGATTGATGGACTCAAACCCGTCCAACGTAGAATTTTGTGGGCAATGTGGAACTCTGACGCTCGAAATCGGCATACCAAAACTGTAAAAGTGGCGGGGCTTGCGATGGGATACCACCCACATGGTGATAAATCTATCCAAGATGCACTCTCTGCAATGGCGCAAGATTTTACTTTTGCCAATAATATTCCTCTCGTGCATGGAGAAGGAACTTTTGGAGATGTGCTCGATCCAAACGCGATCGCTTCGCCGAGGTATACAGAGGTTAAACTCTCTGACTTCGTTAAAGACTTAGGTTTTTTCGAAGGTCTTGCAGACATTGACTATGTAAAAAATTATGATGAAACAGAGGATGAGCCAATTCATTTTGTGGGCAAAGTTCCTGTCGTTTTATTAAATCAAATCCAAGGTATCGCAACTGGATTTAGGTGTTTTATTCCGGCGCATAAACTTTCTGATATTGTAGAATCCCAAGTTGCTTATCTAAAAACGGGAAAACCTAAAAAAATCAAACCGTGGTACAAAGGTTATGGCGGAGAAGTCCGAGTAGCCACAAACGAGAATGGTTCTGAAATTATGTTTACTACATTCGGTTTTAAATGGGAAGGGGAAAGTCTCTTTTTAACCCACGCTCCTCAAACTTGGAATCGAGACAAGGTTGTTAATCTTCTCGAAGATATGATCGAGAAAAAAGATAATTGGTTAAAAGACTATATCGACTCTTCTAGTCAGACTTTCAAAATCGAACTTGTATACAAGAAGGGTGAAAAGCCAACCGAGAAAGAAATCAAAGAATTATTCAATAAGGAAAATCTAGATACTCTTTCGTTTAACGTCATAACGCACGAAGGAAGACTAAAAAATCATAAACCAGAAGAGATTATCAAACGATTCTGTGATTTCCGCAAAACACATCTTATCCGCCGATTTAGAAGACTCGCTGGACTAGAACAAGAAAAGATTGATAGAAACTCTGAGTTAATTCGTTTTATCAATGAAAAATGGAATCAAAAAGTAGTTACAATCAAATCCAAACAAGACTTTGAAAACCAATTAAAGAATGCGAAGTTCAAATACTTTGAGTGGCTTGCTTCTATCCCTGTGTATAGAATGACTTTAGAAGAAGCTAGAAAATGCCAGGAAGCAATCAATGAGGCTAAGACTAAGTTTGCGGAATACACTGCTTTGTATAAACAAGATCCTAAACTTACAAGCTTTATGATCGATGAGTTGAATGAACTTAGAAACAAGTGGGATAAATAATGAGTGCAAATATTAAAGACAAACCAAACGCAAAAGATTCGAGCGAAAGAAATTTTAAAAAATTATCGAACGTAGAACATGTTCGTATGAGAACGGGAATGTGGCTTGGGCAAAATTCCATGTCCACGTTCGAACAACATTTTTTTAAAAAAGATTCTAAAGGTAACTATGAAATTACCCACGAAGAATTAAATGATATTCCTGCAAAATTAAAATGTCTCGATGAGGCATGTATGAACGCAGTTGACGAATACCGCAAAAACCAAAACGACAAAACTGTCAAAGAAGGGCAGAAGATGACTAAACTCATTGTTAGCCTCTCCGCCGATTGTGGACGAGTCACAGTTGAGGATAACGGTCGCGGGATTCCTGCAAAAAATGCGGAGGGTGTATTCCTTCATTTGATGTACGGAGAAAACTTCGACGATCAAGTTAAGCAAGATCATGTCGCAGGTCAAAATGGAGTAGGTATTTCCTTGGTGAGAATGGTGTCTAATTTTTTTAGAGTTACCACGAACAACAAAGGACAGACCTACAAAAAACTTTTTAGTGTTCACGATGATGTCAAAAAAATGATTCGTTCCTTCAAACTTTCACCAGAAGATTTTGAAAAAGTAATTTTATATTATGATGAACATGGATCTTTTAAAGATTGTACTTTGTTGACTAATAATCATTTGTCTCAATTGCAACCTCTCATGATAAAAACTTTCATGGTGGAAACAATTAAACCATGCGGAGACGACCATGGAACTACTGTTGAGTTTGAATTAGAACCAAAGTATTTTAACAAACTCGACACGAAATACAATCCGGATCTGATGCGCCAATACTTACAAGATATTGCGATGACAAATCCTGGTCTTGAAGTTCAGTTCCATCACAAAAACAAAACAGATAAGTTCAAATTCAAAAAAGGGATGGAAGAAATTTTCCTGAACTCAGAATTAACTTACTACAAGATGGAATACAAAGATCCGAACTCTGCTTCACAAATCAATCTTGAAACCTACTTTGTAATTGGACAAAACAAAACCCTATCGTGGGTTAACTCCAATTTTGCGGTGCAGGGTGGTTCTGCGATTGAATATTTAGAAAATAGAATTTGTGATGAAGTAAGAAAAAAAAGTCAAATCACAGCGCTAGAAAAAAAACTCAAAACTCAATCCACAAGAAACGATGTGCGAAATTGTTTTCACATGTACGTCAATCTACGAATTCTAAACCCACGTTTCAAGTCTCAAGACAAATCCTATTTGATTAACGACTTAAACGAAGACATGAGAAACGCGGTCGATAAAAGCCTAGACAAACTCATCAAAAAAACTGACCTACTCGAAGAAGTTAAGATGCAGATGGAAAAAAGAACCCAACTCAAAGAGTTAGAGGATGCACAAAAAGGTCTTCGTAAAGCGTCTAAGAACAATATACCCAAACTTATGCAACCAACTGGTAAACCAAGTGACGCCGGCAGAGTGCTGTTTGTCGCTGAGGGAGATTC
>JAGOHK010000061.1 GCA_017996175.1 Leptospiraceae bacterium | reverse complement strand
ACAACTCCGTTGACGAGGCAATGGCTGGACATTGCTCTCATATTCTAATCAAAATTCTCCCCGGAAATATCATCGAAGTCTCTGACAACGGGCGCGGCATTCCAACTGGCATTCATCCTGACAAAGGCGTTTCTACTGTCGAAGTGGTTTTAACTATTTTACACGCAGGTGGTAAATTTGAAAATGACGCTTACAAGGTTTCTGGCGGCTTACACGGTGTAGGCGTTAGCGTTGTAAATGCGTTATCCGAATGGTTGGAAGTAGAAGTCCACCAGGGCGGAAAATTATACTACCAAAAATACTTTACGGGTATTCCTGATAAGCCGGTGGCTGTGATTGGGGAAGCCGCAGGCTCTGGAACAACTGTTCGCTTCAAACCAGACGCAAGTATTTTTACAACAACTGAATTTCAATATGATATGCTTTCTTCTCGTTTTAGAGAAATGGCATTTTTAAACAAAGGACTCAATCTAAAAGTCCAAGATCTTCGTAAAGAAGATGGTCACTCTGCCGAATTTAATTATTCAGGTGGGATTGTTTCTTTCGTGGAATTACTCAATGAAAGTAGACACCCAATTCATGATAAAGTAATTCATTTCGAAAGTCAAAAAGACGGGGTAATGGCAGAAGTCGCACTCCAATATTCTGATACTTACTCTGAAAATATATTTTGTTTTACAAATGCAATCAATAATAGTTTGGGTGGAACTCATCTAGAGGGATTTCGTGCGGCACTTACACGCACTATGAATGATTTTTTAAAGAAAGATGCGAATAGTGCAAAGAAGATGGACACCGGTTTCTCTGGAGAAGATGTTCGAGAAGGGCTAACGGCTGTTATCTCTATAAAAGTTCCACAACCCCAGTTCAATTCCCAGACTAAGGAAAAATTAGTCAACGCTGAAGTAAAAGGCATCATGCAAACGATAGTCTCCGAGCGGCTAACGCTTTACTTCGAAGAAAATCCTAATATCATTAAGAAGATCATTGAAAAATCAATGCTTGCCGCAAAAGCAAGAGAAGCCGCTCGTAAAGCTCGTGATCTTACAAGACGTAAAACTGTTTTAGAGGGCGGCGGACTTCCTGGTAAACTCGCAGACTGTTCCGAAAAAGATCCTGCTTTCTCTGAGTTGTATCTGGTGGAGGGAGATTCTGCTGGTGGTTCTGCTAAACAAGGACGCGATAGAAACACACAAGCAATATTGCCTCTAAAAGGTAAAATTCTAAACGTAGAGAAATCTCGCTTGGATAAAATGTTGGCTAATGAAGAAATCCGCACTTTGATTTCTGCGATGGGAACTGGAATTGGTGGAGATGAATTCAACGTCGAAAAAATTCGCTACCACAAAATCGTAATCATGACGGATGCGGACATCGACGGCTCGCATATTCGGACACTGCTCCTCACCTTTTTCTTTCGTTACATGCGACCCATCATCGAGAGAGGATACTTGTATATAGCCCAACCCCCTCTTTATCAAATCAAAAAAGGACAAGAGGCAAATTACGCTTATTCTGATAGAGAAAAAGATGAAATTTTAGCTAAATACGGAAAAGACACAAAGGCAATCATCCAACGTTACAAAGGTCTTGGAGAGATGAACCCAGAACAACTTTGGGAAACTACGATGGATCCAACCAAACGTGTTGTATTACAAGTAAGACTCGACGACTTAGTAGAAGCAGAAGAAACCTTCACAACCCTAATGGGCGACGAAGTAGGACCACGTAGACGCTTCATTGAAGACAATGCACTAAAAGTTGCAAATCTAGACTTATAAGATTTGGAAATGTAATGGATAGAAATGATAATGACTGATTGTAAAGACATGATTTTCTCACAGAGCACACTGAGGGCACAGAGAAAAAAAATAGAATCAATACTCTCCGTGAACTCCGTGTTCTCTGTGAGAGATTTTCTTTTCGTTTATACAATCGTGGATAATAAGAATTAATCAATAGGTAAACAATGGCAAATTTAGACGAAGAAGCACCGATTACTAGAACTTTAAAATTTAGCACAGCATCCAGACCGGATATAGCAGAAGCAATTAAAAATGGAATCAAGGTAATTCCAGTAGAAGTGGAAGACCAGATGAAAGACGCCTACTTAGGTTATGCCATGAGTGTAATCGTAGGTCGTGCTCTTCCTGATGTGCGTGACGGGCTAAAGCCTGTTCACCGCCGAATTTTGCACGCGATGAACGAACGTGCATGGAGATCAGATAAAGCTTATGTAAAATGTGCTAAGATTGTCGGGGAAGTGTTAGGTAATTATCACCCGCACGGGGATAGCTCTGTATACGATGCGTTAGTGCGTATGGTGCAGGAATTTTCTCTTCGCGTTCCTTTGATTGACGGACAAGGTAACTTTGGATCTGTTGACGGCGATAACGCTGCCGCCTATCGTTACACAGAAGCACGTCTTGCTAAAATGGCGGAAGAACTTCTGCGTGATATTGACAAAGAAACAGTCAACTTTTCACCTAACTTCGATGATACCAAAGAACAGCCAGATGTTCTACCTGCTAACTTTCCCAATATTCTAGTCAATGGTTCTTCTGGTATTGCGGTTGGTATGGCTACGAATATTCCTCCTCATAATTTAAAGGAAACAATCGCGGCTGTTGTAGAAGTAATTAAAAATCCAGAAGTTCCGATTCGGGATTTAATCCGCATTATCCAGGGACCTGATTTTCCAACCGGTGGAATTGTAATTGGTGGCGAAGGTCTATTATCCGCATACACAACAGGAAAAGGCTCTATTCGAATTCGTTCTAAAGTGGAAATAGAAGAGAACGCAAAGGGAAGAGAAGTAATTGTAATCACAGAAATTCCTTACCAAGTAAATAAAAAAGTCCTACTCGAAAAAATTGGGGAACTGATAAACGAGAAAGTCGTAGAAGGTATTTCTGAAATATTAGACTTATCTAATAGAAAAGGAATGCGAGTCGAACTTTTAGTTAAGAAAGATTACAATTCTCAAGTCATCTTAAACCAACTTTTTAAACTCACTCAGTTGCAAGTAAGCTATGGAATCACCATGCTTGCGATTTTAAACAACAAGCCAAAGATATTTAATCTCAAAGAAGTTTTAGTTGCATTTATTCAACACCGTAGAGAAGTCATTGTTCGGCGCACGAAGTATGATCTTCGTAAGGCAGAAGAAAGAGCGCATATCTTAGAAGGTTTGAAAATTGCCCTAGATAATATTGATGAGGTAATTCGTATTATCCGTGCTTCCAAAAATCCAGGCGAAGCAAAAGTTGGTTTGATGTCAGCATTCCCACTCTCTGAAGTGCAGACAGATGCAATTTTGGATATGAGATTACAACGATTAACCTCTCTCGAAGTCCAAAAGATTATCAACGAATTAGAAGAAATTCGTAAAATCATAGCTGACCTAAAAGATATTTTAGATAAACCAGCGCGTGTAGACCAAATCGTAACTGATGAATTACAAATGGTTTCTGACAAATTTGGAACTAACCGTAAAACGGAAATCAGCAATGAAAGTGTTGCAAGTACTTCTTTTGAAGCTCAGGATTTGATTGAAGACGAAGATGTTGTAATTCAAATTTCGGCAGATCAATTTATAAAACGTCTTCCTATTGATACTTTCAAACGCCAGAAGCGTGGTGGAAAAGGTGTGCAGGGTGCATCTACTAAGAGAGATGATTTTATCAAGATCATCAAAGTAGCGTCTACTCACGATAATCTCATGTTCTTCTCCAATCGTGGAAAAGTATTTATGATGAAAGTGTATGAACTTCCTATTGGAACTAAAGAGGCGCGTGGTAAATCTCTCAAGGCAATGATTAATTTGGGCAATGAAGAAACGATTACTTCTATTTGCACATTCAAGGAATTTGGCGAAGACGCAATTCTGATGGCAACCAAGAATGGAGTTATAAAAAAATCTCCTCTGAGTGTATTCTCTAACACCAAGAAAAATGGAATCATTGCAATCGGACTCGATGACAATGACCAGCTAATCTATGTTAACCTTTTAAAGCCTGAACAAGATATTGTAATTGCAAGCAAAAAGGGATTAGCCGTTAGAACGAACCTAGCGAAACTTAGAACCCAAGGTAGAACTGCCGGTGGTGTTCGAGGTATGAGATTGTCCGAGGGAGATTTTGTAACTGGAGTCACCATCGTAGAAAAAGATTCTGACTTACTTGTAATTACAGAAAGTGGTTATGGTAAACGTATGGAATACTCTGAATTTACCACTAAGGGTAGAGGCGGACGTGGAATGACTTATCTCAAGATCACTGAGAAAAATGGAAGTTCAGTTGGAATTTCCTCTATCAAAGAAACCGATGAGGTAATCATTATTGCTCAGTCTGGTATGATTATTCGAATGGAAGCAAAAGATATTTCTAAGATTGGACGTTCTACCCAAGGGGTAAGAGTTGTTAACCTCAAGGATGATGACTCTGTTATTGACTTTGCAGTCTTAGAAGGGGAATAATAGAGCTATATAATTAACTAATAAAAATACAGGTTTGGGCGGTAGCCCAAGTTGCCGACAGCCACTAATCAATTCACTTTACGCACTTGTGCGTAAGGGTGAGTAATTATGAATCAGAATCAATACTTGGATAGAATCTATCTCCCATACTTTCAGCATCCGAGATAGTTCTTCCAAGTAGATTGGTTTGGTTGCCTCAACTCCATCCCATTCAAAATCTCAATTTCTTAAATCTAATACACCACTATGCGCTGGTGTTAACTTTGAAGAATCTTTTATACCCTGCTCCAGAATGTTCGGATTTCTAGATTTAACTTCTTCGAATGTCTGGAAATAATTTGGGTGGTTAGTCCCCATTATGCGATCCCATATATTAAAATACAAACCGTAATTGCAATTATAATACTTATGATGCATATTGTGATGAGTAGAGGTATTATTCCATTTGCCTAACCAGTGTGTGGTAAATCCTTTCGGATACAATTCAAAACCCAGATGCCCAAGTACATTCATGAAAGTCATATAGATAAGAAAACTTAAAATAGCGATTGGATGAACCGGCATTATAAATACGATCAGTGGAAGAATTCCCGCTTCCACAACAGCTTCAAACGGATGAAAAGAAAAAGCTGCCCAAGGGGATGGATTGGTAGAGTTATGATGAACTTTATGAACGTATTTAAAAATAGACTTATGATGCATAAGTTTATGAGTCCAATAAAAATAAGTATCATGTATAAATATCATAGCAATAACGCTAAATAGAAAGTATCCCCAACCTTGACTATTAAAGTCTTGGTATATGAATGTTAGCCCATTCTTTCTTGCTATGAAAATTCCTATTCCTACAAAAGAAAATATTATCATAGTAATCATTGAGTATTTGAATTCATTTATTAACTTTGATTTCTCTGGGTATTCAATTTGTGTTCGTTTGTATTTCCACTTTTCTCTTTTCCAAACCCAAAAGAATAAATAGGCACCGCCGGCAAATAATAAGTATCTGCCCGTGATAAATACAAAAGTAATTATCCAAACAACTGATATTCCATAAATTGTTAAATCTTGATTCATCTCTACACTGCTCCTCTAGTTGTACGTATTTCTATTTCAAACGGCTAATAGCGATTACTTGACAATTAAATCCTCTAAGGAACTAACATTATTTTGTCGGATATAATTTTGAACAAAGTTATCTACATCTGACTCTGTTTTTAATTTAAACCAGTTGCCTTCTGGGTAACACACCAAAATAGGACCGGCTTCACATCTATCCAGACATCCACTCATATTGACACGAATTTTCCGTTCAGGCGCTATTTCTTTGATCTTTTGCTTTAAATACTCTCGAATCTTTTTAGAATCGTGTTTTCCGCATGAAACGCGAACATTTTCTCCATTTCTGACGTTTTCACAAACAAAAATATGCTTTTCATAAAATTGGCTCATGTGATACATTGGTCTCATCCTTAAAAAATTTCAACTTAAACTTTGAATTTATATTCAAAATGCTTTTTTTTGTTCAAAGTCTCTTTAGATTAACAAAATGGAATATCAAATTTTAAATCAATTTAAAAAATTAGGCAGTGAGTCTAAGTCTACCTTGTTTTCAAAATTGTATGAATTAAATTTCTCCAATCAGAGAATTTCTCTCATCGCATTATTTCTTATATACATCCCGATACTTTTCTTAGATTATTTCAAATACAAACAAGGACTCTGGAATATAAATTTAGGCTATAAATACCTTTTCGTAATGCATACATTTCTATACTGCTTTCTTTTTATTTATTTTACCTTACTTTTTTTTCTAACTCCTGAATTGATAAAGAATAGAGGTGGAAATTTATTTTGCTACATCGGCGCTTTTTTTTTACAGACCTGGTGCGCACTCTACTCGGCAATCAACCAGATGTTATTTGGAGATATTTCTATTTACATTATTTCCTTATTTTGTTTACCCCTATTATTTAAATTTAATTCTAAATTAGAATTCATTAAGTTATTATTTGCACATATAGTTTTTTTGGTGGCAGTTCCTACTTATAATGTTATGATAGAAAGAACAGAAGGGATCTGGGTTAATTCCACAGTAGCCGTCATCCTAGCTTTCATTGCTTCACGGGTTAGTTATACTTTTAAAATTAAGGAACTCACTTCCCATTTAATTATACTAAAACAAAAAGAAGAATTAATTGCAGAAAAAGAAAAAACAGAAAATGCAACGAAAGACAAAAATGAATTTATCGCAAACATGAGCCATGAAATTCAAAACCAAATGAAAGGTGTGATTGGAATACTACAACTCTTAGAGTATACAAAATTAAACGAAGAACAAAAGGAATATACTACGATTCTTGATTCAAGTGTAAAAAATCTATTAACCATTATCAGTGATATTTTAGATTTTACGAGGATGGAATCCGGAGTTACAGAATTAGAAAATACTCCTTTTGACCTACCCAGCCTAATGAAGGAGTTAATATCTATTTCTTCTAGCAGTAGTTCTTTAAACAACAATATAGTAAAATTACATTTATCGCATGACGTTCCTACATACATATCAACTGATAGAATTCGGTTATCTCAAATTCTATTAAATCTACTTAGCAATGCAGTCAAATTCACTAAATCTGGGACGATTGATTTGTATGTTTCATTAAAAGAAAAAAAAGAGTCTAAAATTGTGCTTGGATTCGAAGTTAGGGATACAGGAGTTGGAATTCCTAGCTCTAGGATTGATACAATATTTGAAATGTATACGCGAGGCGAAATTTCAAGTTCGAGAGTTTATAAAGGGACAGGGCTTGGGCTTGCAATCAGTAAAAGATTAGTTGAAATGATGGGCGGCTCAATTTCTCTTCGAAGCGAAGAAGGAAAAGGCACAAGTTTTACTTTTACTATTCAAACGGAAGACCACGATTATCTGCTAGAAAGTAAGAAAGATTCTACAAATAAAGAAAGCACAGCTACTAAAAATGAAGTTCTAGTTAAAAATATTCGTTTAAAAATTCTTTTAGTAGATGACAATGAAATAAATATCAAACTAGGAAGAAAAGTTTTTGAAAAACTGGGATACGAAGTACAAACTGCATTTGATGGAAATGAAGCAGTAGAAATTTGTAGAGAAAATGAATTCGATATTATATTCATGGATTTAAGAATGCCTGTGTTAAATGGATTCGAAGCAACTGAGCAAATCAACAAAACAAAGAAAAAAGCTACTGATAAACCGCTTATCATTGCATTAACGGCTAATGCTAATAATGCGGATAGGGAAAGATGTATGAGTCTAGGTATGGTAGATTTTATTACCAAACCGCTAGATGTATCTCGAATCAAAGATTATATTATATACATTGTTGGTAAATATAATATCTCGGAGTAAGAAAGGGTAATTATTTTATTACGCTTGAGAAATATTGACCATCTTTTTCTATTAGGTTTACTTTTACATCATAAGTGTTCGATAAATTTTCAGATGTAAATATACTTTTCTTTAGTCCGGAAGCAATTATTTCACCTTCTTTAATAAGGCACGCATAATCAAAGTAAACCGGTATTTCATCAGTTCTATGAGTAATTAAAATAATACATTTGCTACTTGTTTTATATTTTTCAAGTAAGGAAAAAAAATCTTCTCTTGCTGCTATATCTAAATTTGAACAGGGTTCATCTAGAATTAAAATAGTTGGTTCTGAAATCAGAGCGCGTAAGAGTAAGACTTTTTTCTTTTCGCCTGACGAGAGTAGTCCATAATTTTGATTCGGGTCTTTTATCCATGGATTATTTTTTATTAGCCTCTGAACTTTTTCATTTTCATTTTTATTTAGCTCCGAGTAAATTCCTATTGAATTTAATAGACCGGAAGCTAGCACGTCTGTCACCGATAAATTTCGCTGGAGCCTTTCTTCTTGGTAGCCGCTTTGCAGGATTCCTATATTTTTTTGTAGATCACGCAGCGGATATTCACCGTATACTTTTCCGAGTACTTTGACTTTACCAGTTGTAGACCAGAGGTGACCGAATAGGATATTTATAAGTGTTGTTTTACCGCTCCCATTTTTCCCGAGGATAATCCAATTTTGCTTTTCACCAATTGATAGGGTTATATCTTTTAATATATACCTTCCATCTCGCACAAAAGAAAGTCTGTCTAATTCTATCAATGTTTAAGAATGAGCGGTTTTAAATTGATTTTCTACTTTTTCTAAGTATTTAGCAAAAACGGCTTCATTATCAAGTTTAAAGTTTTTCAATACTTCTTGGTTAATAGTAAAAAAGTTTGCTCTATTATCTAAAGTATCCAACATCATATTTGCAAGATATACGATTTCTAAAAGTTCTTTATGTTCAGGAGGTGCTAAGAATGGTCTATGGTGAAATTCTACAATATGAATTAAATCTTCTGGAAATGACCATTTTTTTAGAAGCCTAGCTCCGATGTCCGCATGACTAATTCCGACTGTAAATTCTTCAATCAAGACAGAGCTTTCCTTGTCCTTAATCTCTAGATTATTCATTTTCTCTACTAATTTTTTGTCCAAAGATAGAATGATTAGTTTTCCAATATCATGCAAAAGCCCACCTGTCGCTGCAAGATCTGCAAGTTTTCCTTTGGAGTTGTCAGTCGCTAAAACTTTTGCAAAGAAACTACATTTTGCACAATGATCCCAAATTTTTTGCACTTTATCATAGCGGTTACCCATAATTTTGCGCACGCCTGAGACGTATAACATATTCTTAATATTTTTAAGTCCTACTACTTTAACTGCGGCTAATACAGTGTTTGCCTTATTTCTTGTGATAAAGAGAGAAGAGTTTGATAGTTTTAATAAATCCGCACTGAGAACTGCGTCTCTTTCAATTTCATTCGTAAGAACATTAATATCAGTGTCTGGTTTATTACAAAGTGTTATAATTCTGCTTACACTTTGGGGTAACGGTGGTAAACCTTCAATTTCATTTAGAATCTGTTCATTGAACTTACTATTCGTAATAATCGGAACGACCTGCCCCGGAATTTTAAAATGTGCTACCGTTTTATCTGGTTTGAATTCAATATTAAAATTTTCCCGTCCTATCCCAGAATTTTTTAGAAGAATTTGCGTTAGGATTAATCCAAGACCCGCACTCTCCGTTGAATCAGACATATCCATAAATGCATCAGATAGATCGTTATATTTCTTTGCTGCTTCAATTCGTTTAAAAATTCTTTCTTGTTCTTCTGGAAGAACAGGCGCGTTATTCTCTGCGTTTACGATTAGAATATTATCTTTAATCTGTGCATCGAATTGGATGTAAAAATCTGATTTGTCAAGATAAGCTTGCTGTTCTGCCCATTTCATAGTAACTTCGTCAGCAAATATCATCATACCTTTTTGGTAATCTTCGGGATTAGAAATGTCTAGGTTCTCTCGTATAAAAAAAAGACGTTTAGCATTTGCCTTACTTGCATTGTACAAAATTTCTTTTAATACAGTGAAAGAAACTTCTAAAAGAAACAACTGATCAAAATAACTTAGAATATGAATAAATAAAACGTGGAATTCTTGTAAAACTTTGTCATTTGTATATTTAAACCTGACTGAAACGGGTTGTCCTTTAATCAGCTTGGTTACCAAATCATCTATGTCGAGCATCGTATGTCCTTTGTAAAGATAATACGAACTAATTGCAAGATTTTTATTTTACGACCGTAATTTCACTGAGTATTATTTCCGATGATCCTTTCTTTTTTATTTTTAATCCCTTCTATTTTGTCTTTCCCGCTGTTAGAATAGTCTTTAGAGGAAAAAGCCATGAAGAATCAATTTTTAAAGCAAAATCAAGAAACAAACTTAAGAAATAATGAATTTACCGCGGAAGACTTTACTGAGATTCATGAAATGGTAGATGAACTTCTTACATCTCTGAAAGGTAGCAAAAAGAGAAAGGCAAAGCTAAAAAGTCCTCGAACTACCAAACAGTGGAATAAGAAAAACAAAAAGCCTAAAAATTTGGAGGATTTAGGAATAAGGGAGCTTCCTTTTACTTTTTAATTTGAATTTAAAACATAAATCGAATACATTACATTATTAATTTCCCGGATTTCTTTTATTAGCGCATAATTTTTTAGGAATAAAGCGAGATCTGGGAATGTTTCAAAAAGATCTTTTTTAACTTTAAATGTTCCTTGTCTATTGAGCACTATAATATCAGGTTTTTCAGATTTAAGACTATCTATCATATCCAGCTTATATTTATTCATTTCGGGACTATCATTGTAAAAAATATAAGCTTCTGGATATTTACTGACCAATCGCATATTTTCATCCATGACTGAATTGAGAGTAATAGAGTGATATGCCTCAAATACTTGGATCTTTATTGGTTTATTCTTGATTGCAACACTGATCTCTTTCAAAGTCTCTAAAACTTCTGCTCTTCGTAATTCTTTTTTAGTTTGATTAAAATCTGTATAAAGCCCAGTTCCTTTGTAAAATTTGTGAGATCGATTTTGTTGGCTAATAAGTGTTATCCCAATCAGCAAAATAGTTAAGACAGAAAGAATTTTTTTCCATTGTTGCGTTTCTTTTAATTGCTGATAAAGATAATCAAGAATACAAACGATTAAAAGTATGTAACCAAACCAAACTGGAAATAAATGATAAGCAAATCCCTTTGCTTGAATAAAATAATTTAAAAACCCACTTAGTAGAATTAAAAATGGTCCAACGTTTACTTTTTTATCATACAATAAATATAAATAAAAAAAAGTTATGCTAAGGTGAAAAAGAGAAAAATGTCCATTGCTTTGAAATTCAGCTAAGGGTTCATTGAAAGGAATAAACCAATTACTTAACGAAAAGGAAAATATATTTTTTAGTAAATCTGTAAAAGGAATAATTTCTAAAGAAAGAGAAAGATCTTTAAAATATTGAAACCAACCAGCTACAGACTCAAATAAAGTTCCATGAATTAGGAACGGCAAAGCAGAACAAAATAAAACAATGAGTCCACCGATAAATATGAATGAGTAAAATATTAGAGTTTCTTTAAGTAAGAAATTTTTATTTAATAGCTCTTCCCACAAGATTGCAACTAATATAAAAATTAGGAGTAAAAAACCTGTTGGTTTTATTAAAGCAGAAAAACAAATATAAAAGCCAAGTAATAAACCATGAAGTATTTTTGATTTTCCTTCTCTTATGCGGTCATAAGAATACAACGATAGAACCCAAAATGGAAGCATCATTGTCTCTCTTTGAAATGCTCCAAAATTAGTTGCATTTTCACTGAGAGTTAAACATAAACTAGCTCCTAAGACAGCAATCAGTATGTTTTTAATTTTATTTTTAAGGTAAACGAATGTTATTCCACTTAGAAAAATTAACCAGGTAACATCCAGTAATCGAAAGCTAAATGAGTTTTCCCCGAACAATTTTAATGCAACCCAATTTATATATACAGTCATTGGTAAATTATAAGTGAGAATATCAGTATAAGGCCAGAGTCCTCGATCGAGTGACCAGGCGAAAAACTTCATTAGTACCATATCTATACAATATGATAATGGCCAGTCTAAACTTTGGTATAAAAATTTGCCGGATCTAATTGTTATAATAAATATAAGCAGAGCTAAAAATGAGAAAGTGAATTTTTTCATAATAAAATGTTACTCTTAATTGCCGTTTAAATATCTCTAACTCAGCAATGAGAATCAATATTTACTTGACCTACAGGAATGTAAATGAAAAATATTGAAACAATGCCACTGCGTCTTTATGTATCTTTTTACATTTCTCTTCTATTTCATTTTTCTATTTTATTATTATCTATTTACCCATTCAGCAATGCAATCGAGTTAATTTGCGGATTTCATGAGCCCGTTCTTGTAAAAGAAGATACGTCAATTTGGGAAAAATTATTATCTGTAGAATTTTCTATGCAAGAAGGATCTGAATCCTCCGAGGCGGGAGACCAAGTAGGAGAAGGAGAGAGGAAACCTAAAAATTCTGAGTCTGGCAAATCAGAACAGGATATAAATTCTACTTCCAAATTGGATATTGATTCTTTAGAGAAGAAGGGATGGAAAGATTTACTCAAACGATTAAATGACACCAAGGGGTTACGCAAAAATTTCAAAGAAGATTTCGAGAACATTATTAAAGATGGAAATGTGTCGGATAGTTATATTTATCGAAATAGAGTTTACGAAGACATTATTGTAAAAGAAGTTTTTCCTACTGTCCACTCGATTGAAAAACCATTTCAAGATGAAATTAAAAATTCTCCAGAGGAATTGGCTCGCCATGAAGAAAGAAATGAAATCATAAAAAAATTTAGAAACGAAATAGAAGATGATCCTGAAATCATTTCTACTAAAATTCAAAAGGACAATGAGTTAAAAAACCTGAAACCACCATTACAAATTTCAGATGCCGAACGTAAAAAATATTTCGACGAAACACTTACCCTTCCCAAAGAAGAACAACTGTCTGATTTTATTGAAAAGTACATTGGTCATGATCCGGATAAGGGAGATTTGCCTCTTATGTTTCGAGATTTATACTATCAAAATTTACAAAGATTAGCCTACACGTTTAGTCCCGATTCAACTTATTTTTCAGTCGATTATCTCCAAGAAAATTTAAACAAGGAAGATTATTTAAAAAACTCTATGAATCTTCTTTCTGAATTGAAAGGAACTAAAACAGCAACAGAGATTTTGTTTACTTTAGAAAATATTTACGAAATTCAATCCAATGCGATTGGTCAGTATTTTATTAATCAGGAGAACTATAAATCTCTAAATCCTGAACAAAAAAAACAGATTCGGGTCGAAACACTTAGGCAAGTAGTGGAACGTTATGCGCCAATCCTGAAAGAAAAAAATATAAATACGCATGAAGACGCCCTAAAATTGTATCATAAAAAGAAAATAGAAATTATGGATTACTTACTTGCAACCACTCCTGAGAATTATCGTAAGTCAGATGCCTTATTCGAAAAAGGAAGAATACTTTGGGATAGAGGAATGAAAACTGGGAGTGCAAAGGAAAAAAAAGAAGCCGTTCAAATATGGGGGCAAATCGAAAGTATCCCAAGTTCTGGTGATTTTATAAATAAAGATATACATCAACAATTAAAGCCTATCGTCCAAGAATGGAGAAATACATTATCTCCTCAGGCAGAAAATCAAATTCAATCTTATCTTTCTATGAGACTTACTCCAAGTCTCACAGAAAAAAAACAAAGAGAAGATCGTCTCCTCTGGAGAAGAAAGAACTAAGGAACTCCCGGAAATGAATTTTCATATTTAATTTTAATATCTGGAAAAGAAGTAACAAACTGGATTTTAAAATCAGGAAAAGAACTTACGGATTGCCATTTCCCACAGGAACTAGGGAACGAATTTACCATCTGCACTTTTAAATCAGGGAAGGAATCTACCACTTGCACTTTTAAATCAGGAAAAGAACTCACAATTTGAACTTTTCCATACAATTTGATTCCTTTAAAAGTACAGTCACTTCCTACATTTCCCGCAGATATGGGGAACAACGCGATTAAAACTAGAACAAATATTTTCTTTTTCATCACAAACTCCTATTTACCTTCTACGATTTTTCTAAATTTTGTTCGATAATCATATTGTGTCAAGAGTCTTTATGAAATTTCCAACAATCCTTTTATTGGTTTTCAGCCAATGGAGTTTTGCGCAAACTACTTCCGATAATTATAAGGAAACATTTAGGCAACAAAGACTGAACCAAGGAGAATTGAATTTCTCCAAGGCATCCGAGTTTTATAAAAATGGATCTTATAAAGCTTGTATAGATAAGTTAAACGAGTTTCTGTTTTTGTTTCCGGGTCATCCAGCTACCTTGAAGTCTTTGCAGTTACTTAGCAAAGCTTATCATAAAAATGATCAAATCGAGGCTTCTATTCAAACAGACTTGCTGGTTTACCAAGAAAATCCGACCACGGAAGATGGTTTAGTCTCTTATTTAGAAGCTGGAAAAAAGTTGCTTGTAGTTGGAAAACTAAAAGAAGGCAAAAAAATTTTAGAACATGTGAAAAATCAATTATATTCTAGTAAAATTGCAAAGGATGCTGAGATAGAACTTAAGCAAAATTCAATTTTAGAAGAAGATGGATTCCAAATTAAAGAAGAAATGAATAAAGAATAAAAATATTCAATTAAAATTCAAATAAAACATTGATTCTTATAGAAGGAAAATAATATTTGTAAAGGAAACGAATTCATTTTAATAATTCCTATGAACAATTTTAAAATAAGAGTAACTTATTAATGTCAGCGCCTAGCTTCCAAATTGTTAATTATACCGCGAATTCCTATATTATTGTAGAAGGTAAGAAGGAAGCCTATAACTTTTATATTGTCCGCGAGGGCAAAGTAAGCGTCGGGCGGGAAAATCCTGTAGTCGGGGAAGATCCGAACCAAGTAGTAGGACCGGGAGATTTTTTTGGGGTTGTTGCGGCTATGAGCCAACATCCGCAAATTGAATCCGCGCGTGCTCTAACGAATGTATCCCTTATCTCCGTAAGTTACGATCAGTTCGGAACTTTAATCCAACGAAATACTCCAGTCGCAATGAAGATCATTCGTTATTTCTCCATGAAATTACGTCAATTCGATCAAACCATTACCCGACTTTCTTTTAGAAATACTGTTAGCGAAGATTTAAACCAACTTTACAATATGGGTGAATACTATTTCAGCCAAGGCAATATTGAACATGCTACTTATGCCTACCAAAGTTATCTTAAATACCTTCCAACAGGTCAATACGTTCCGCAAGTAAAGAAAAAGTTAATGTCACTTAACCAACCTGTCGCATTACCACCTATTGATGAAACAAAGTTTAATCGCTCTTATGCGGACAATAAGGTTATTTTCTGCGAACATGAGCCCGGTCGTGAATTGTATATTATTCAAAGTGGAAAAGTAAAAATTTCCAAAATCGTAAACAACAACGAAGTAATGTTAGCCGTTCTACAAACCGGTGATATCTTCGGTGAAATGGCGATTTTGGATAACAAACCAAGATCTGCTTCTGCAGTTGCTTTTGGTTATACTGATGTTCTTGCAATTAACAAAGCAAACTTTGAAGGAATGGTTAAGGCGCAGCCACAACTCGCAAGTCGGTTGATTACAATTCTTTCTGAAAGAATTTGGATCGCATACAAACAACTCGCAAACCTTATGATTAAAGATCCACAGGGAAGAATTGCAGATACACTTCTTACGCTTGCAGAAAAAAATCGCGCTAAGATAATACCAAAGTCTTTTTATGATTTTGATATTACCGTTCGGGATCTTCTCAAAATGGTGGGACTTTCTGATAACAGAGATGAAAAAATTCTCTATTCTCTTTTTGATACGAATAAATTTTTAAAAATAGACCAGGATAGAATTAAATGCTATGATTTGGCGGAATTGGAAAAACTAGTTCAATACTACCGCAAAAAAACAATCATGGATTCGAAAATCGCAAAAGAAAAAATCAGGTAAACAATGGAAGAGAAAAATTTAGCCGCGATTGACCTTGGCACAAATTCCTTTCATATTATTATTGTAAAAGTAAATCCAAACGGAACATTTGAATCTCTCGGAAAAGAAAAAGAATCTGTCCGATTAGGAAGTGGCTCCGGTCCTGACGAGGTTATCACACCGGACGCTATGGAGCGAGGGATCAAATGCCTCAAACGTTTTAAGGGGCTGGCAGAAATTCACGGTGCAGAAATCCGTTCTGTTGCTACAAGTGCTTTAAGAGAAGCCAAGAACAGAGAAGTTTTTCTAGAGAAAGCACGCAAAGAACTCGGCTTAAATATTGAAATAGTCAGCGGATTTGAAGAAGCAAGGCTCATCTATTTTGGGATATTACAGGGATTACCCGTATTTGATAAAAAAATTATGCTCGTTGACATCGGTGGTGGTAGTACCGAAATTTTAGTTGGTCAAAAGGGTAATATTGAGTTTGCGCAAAGTTTAAAGATTGGAGCGATTCGCCTAACGGATAAATTTTTTGCAGGTGATCCAGATGATGAATCTGATATAAATCAATGCAAACTTCATGTAGAAGGGATGATTACTCCTTATAAAAGGGAAATCGAAAAATTAGCTCCCGAAATTATCATAGGCTCCTCTGGAACGATCCAAGCAATTGCCCAAATGGTTTTAGCTGAGGATAATGAAGAAATGCCTCGCAGTTTGAATAATTTCGTATTTACCGCTGAAGATCTTTTTAAAGTCAGAAGCATATTAAATTCTGCCAATACCCTAAAGAAGAGAACTAAAGTACCTGGACTCGATGCAAAAAGAGCAGATATTATTGTGGCAGGAAGTATTATTCTCGAACAAATCTTTAGAACATTTTCGATTAAGTCTATGACTATTTCTGATTATGCGCTACGAGAAGGAATTATATACGATACTATAAAGAAATGGGAGGGCAGAGATAATAAACAAGATCCTTCTAGTTCTTTGGATAATATACGACTCAAAGCGATTAACACGCTGTTTGCTTCATTTCCTTATGAAGCTGAGCATGTCAAAAAAGTTAGCGGTCTTTCCTTAAAAATTTTTGATGACCTCAAGGATTTACATAAGTGTTCTAATGAAGAAAGAGAATACCTAGAAGCAGCCTCCCTTCTTCACGAAATCGGATTTGGAATTTCTCATAGTTCTCACCACAAACATAGTTATTATATCATTCGAAACTCAGAGTTAATGGTAGGATTTAATTTTGATGAAATAGAAATTATAGCGTTAGTCGCAAGATATCATCGAAAAAGTCCCCCAAAACCAAAACATATCGAATTCAATAAAATTTCTCCAGCTAGTCAATTGACAGTCAAGAAACTTTCTGCCATTATACGTATTGCAGATGGATTAGACAGAAGTCACCAGGGAATTGCAGAAGAAGTAAGTTGTGAATTACAAAATGATATTGTAGTGTTTAAAGTTAGAGCAAAAAAAAACGTAGACCCCCACATTGATATTTGGTCTGCCCATCAAAAGAAAGACTTATTTGAAGAGGTCTACGGTAAAAAATGTGCTTTTGTTGTAATCTAAGGCAATATTTTCGCAGTCTTGAGAAAGACCACATAATCCTCCAAACTCATAAACAGATTTGCTTTTTCACTTAAATCGGATCCAGCAATAATCTTACCGAGATGTTTTCCTGCGATAATGGAAACTCTTTTTGTTCCAAAAAGTGCAACTATCTTTTCGAAAACTTTCACTTCATCTAGAGTCATATCTGGAATATCTCGGACATCTATGCAGCATTGTCCCATCTCTACAGTGCGTAGAAACTCCATGTTAAATGTTTTTTTCACTTGAGGTAAAACGTATTTCTGAATTCCTGATTTGAAGGTAACCTTGGTTAGCCCCGGCGCAGGATTTTCTATCGTGATATGACTTTTACGTGATAGAATTTTATCACTTTGACTTTCTTTTGAAATTTCCATTAACTCTTTTACTTTGTCTAAAAGTCGGTGTTTATCCAAAGGTTGAACTAAATAGGCGCTGATTCCTAATCTAAAGCCGTTTTCAATATCAGCTCGTTTTTGTTCTTTGTAGATTCCTAAAATAGGAATATTTTTTGTAGTGTTGTTTTTTTTAAAAAATTGAATTGTATCAATTAGCTCTTTATCAATTTTATTAATACCTATCATTAGAAGATCGGGAGTTGCTGTTTTGACGTAGTCCATCCCCTTTTTAAACTCATTTGCTTTGACAAAGTTATATTTTGCCCCGGACAATAAGCTTTCCGTATTATTTAGATATTCTGGCTCTGTATCTATGGCAATAATCACTTCCACTTCCTTTTCCTAATTTTCATAAAGTGGGCACTTTATATACTAACTAGAAATTATTGCAAGCAGTTTTTTATTGAATCGAGGAAAATTAGTTCTTAAAAGAGTCTTATTTTTGGCGTTTGGGAATACCCTAATTTTTTACAAAAAGGGAAATTACGTTTGGCAAAGGGTATATAAATCCAAGACATAAAAGAATAGAGCTGATAGAATGGGAATTTTTGGAATACTAGAATATTTTTCCATACAATTCCCATTCTTTTAAACAAGCTAAATATTGTCAAAAAATTACTGTTTAACCTCTACAGGAATTTCTGTTTTAGGAGAAGAAGGGGGAACAGCAGCTTTCGCTTGAGTAGGATAAACATAAGAAGAAGCAACATAGATAGCAAGACTTACTGTTATACCCATAGTTGCAAGTAACACATCTTTTCCAACTTGCCTAAATGTTTGAAGATAAGGTTTATCTTCTTTCGTTATCAAATGAAGCACAATCTCTCGTCCTGCTAATAAACCTAAAAATACCCAAGTTGTTGACATGGGAATACTACTCATTTTTTGGAATACGATTAATACGATTGCATAGGCTATATCTACTAACGTCGCTGCTTTCGAATACGCAATATCGGATTTCTCGGTAACTACTTCTTGGATTGTTCCACCATTGGAAAGAATAATCATAGCCATAGCAAATACTACAATAGACGTAGCTGCCATGAATTCATATATGGACAATTTTCTTGGTAAAAAGATAGCTATATTCGCACTGTCTTGCAATAGCCAAGATACCCAAAGAAGTGCAGTAGAGATCCATTGAAGTTTAGCCCATCTCTTTTCTTTTTTAGGTTTAGGTTCAAATCCTTTCATGTACTCCTTTTTAGCGAAATAGGCATGTGTTCCCCAGAAAGCCATTGCGAATAAAAAGGCAATTCCATATCCAAGAAAGGACTTATTTAACATTTTTTCTACATTGCTACCACCGAAAAGACCTAGAATTAAGAATGTAGTCGAAATAGGTGCTTTTAATCGGGTAATAATTACTAAAACTATGGGCGCTAAAAGTTGAAATAAATTGAATTCAGTCGTTTCTGGGAAAGTCTTTAAACGATCGAAATGAATTTCTCCGTCATAATTTACCCATGCATACGAAAATACGATAATCAAAAGTCCACAAAGCATAACTACTTTGGGTATCCAGTGAACTTTCCGTTTACTTTCGATAAATGTTCCAACAGTCTGGATTGCATCATTTCCGGCGACAGAATACGCTGCTACAGCGAAAGCCAACCAACCTAGAAAATAGTGCGGAACTCCGATTAAGTAACTTACTGTAATGATAATAGCCACAAAAGCAGTGGCAGAGAAGAACTTTATTTGATCCTTTGAGGATGGTTTTGGATTTGCGTGTTTCATAGAATTGCCTTGTTTATTTTAATCAATTAAATCATGAAGAATTAATGCGAATTTTTAATCAATCTGATTCTTAGTTAAAGTATTACAATTATTTATTACAAAAATATTACAATTTTTTTACAAATATTCAATTAAGACTATTCCTTATAACCAATTCCAAACGTAATAAGGATTTACTGATCTTAAAGACTTTGTTAGGATAAATAAATTATTTTTGGCGGGAAGAATTTTCTTACCGCCAAAAATAATTTACCTACTTAGGTTATCCCCAATTGCCAAAAGGGAGTTTCTAGTATTAAATCGGATTTTACTTTTGGCGTTTAGGATATAGCGTTTAGATTGTAATTTTCTAGCTAATAATTCCTTTAGATATATAGATTCTATATTTCTTTTTGAGAAATGGTGCAAAATGTATGAAACCAATAAAATTTTATTTTTGTTTATTCTTAGCGATCCCTATTTCCCTCTCAGCAGATAATTTTCATAATGTAAATGGTTTTTTCGGGGAAAGAGCGGCTGGGATGGGAGGCGCTTATTCTGCCATATCGGATGATGTATCAGGAACTTATTATAACCCAGCAGGAACTGCATTTGCGCAAAATTCCTATTATTCCATCAATGCTAGTAGCTATAATGAAACAAAGGTTGATCATAAAAATTTATTCGGTCCTGGGCAGAATTATTCTCGTAAGTCACGAAATTACTTACCGAATTTTATTGGCTTCATAAAAAAAGCGGGGAAGTGGACTTACGGGTTTTCAGTATTAAACCCTATTAATCAATCCTTCGACCAATCCGATCGAATTACTCTTCCGCTTTACAGGCGGAATATTTCTCAATTGGACATTAGTTTTACGGAAGAAAATTTTCGCTTACTGGCTGGTCCTAGTATTTCCTATTTACTTACGGATAAATTAGGAATTGGTCTGACAACCTACTACATGTACGATAGCAATCGGACAATTGTTAATGGAAATGAAAATCAGTTTAATAATAATGTAACAACTGTGATTGAACAAAATCGAAGGAGGACAAGTGGTATTATCCCCGTTTTAGGTTTGCAGTATATGCTTACAGAAAAACTTTCTCTGGGACTTTCGCTGCGCAGAATTTATGTGACTGGGGGAAATGTTTCTTATAGAACTAACGTTACGACAGCAGGAAGGACTGGTGGTCCCTCTTCTCTGATTGTTCAATCTACGGAAGACGGGGGTGCTCTTGCGAATGCATTTGGTCTAACAATCCTTAGCCCCGCTACCTATCAAATTCCACAAGTTAGCGAAGTGCGTTTCGGTTGGGCTTATTTCAGTAGTAAAAAATTTACAATTTCTTCTGACTTGATTTATACGTCTGGTTATAAAATGAAAATACAAAATAATACCTATGACACACGTCTCGGAGTAATAGGAATTTCAGACCCCTACGCGAATGATCTAAGAAGGAATCAAACTCTAAACTATAGTATTGGGATTGAATATTTTATTCTAGATAATATAGTTTTACGGTTTGGTCATTTTACTAATAAATCGAATAATCATGAAATTCATTGGCGAGAAGCAGCTTTTTTTGCTCAATACAGGGAGAATAGCCGTGCTAGTTCTAATGTCGCTCTTGCGGATAATATAAATTATACTCTTCCAGAAAAAAGGAACCAGTACATAAATCTTACCGGTTATTCTTTTGGAATAGGGCTTGAAAATGCTAGAAATTCGATAAGTCTTACAGTTATCATTCAAAACGGAAAAGGAATTGCTACCATTGACAGAAACCAACTCCCAACAACATCAGTCCATCGGGAAAATACTATTTACCTCTCCGGTAGCACTAGGTATTAGTATTTAATTTTACTGTGTAACTGCTTCTGGGTCGTTGATTGCTTCTACTTTATCGACTGTTGCCATTGGTTTTGGAACTGGCTTGAGTAAACCAAGTAAGCCATCACTTGCAATTTGAAGAATTTGGATTTTTTCTTTCAATCGGCTTGAGTCGTAATTTTGATCAGCTAGTTGATAGTATTCTGACATCAATTCACTATAAGCGGATTGCAAATGGAAAATAGACTTATCTAATGACTCAGGCTTTGCAATTTTTCTTTTCCTGTAAGCAGCTATTAAATACTTGTAAAATACAGTGAGAAAATAAAAAGAATATGCTGGAACTAAAATAAACAGACTTGATATAAGGGTTTTATCCAAAGTTTCACTGAGTCGCTTTTTGTTCAGAATGCCAACTCTTGCAACGATGTAATAAATTCCAACTGACGCTATAACGGCAAATAATAAATTCAACTTTGAGGTAGATGGAGATACACTATTGATTAAAATGAGAATGATAATTGATAGGAATAATAGGATGAAAACTTCTAATGGTACAAACTGTATGATCCTGTCTATGAAATCGTACAATCGAGAGTAATTTTTCAATAAGGATTTGAAAAACTTTTCATAACTATTGTAATCATTTTGGAGAATTGATATAAAATCTTTTACTGGCGACATAATGAAATTCCTTACTTTTCTTACTAATATATTCGGTCGAGTTATCAAAAAGTATAATTCATTAAGTTTTCTACAGAAAATTATTTGTATTTATACGGTTCTTGCGATTCCATTTCTATATAATCACGAAAGCCATCTCCCAATTCTTGTAATTCTAATCTTAATTATAACCACTCTAATAGTATCTTTGCTAACTTTCTTTGTAAGTATTCTCATATTAAAACGTATGTTCCGAAAAGACTTTGTGTTTTGGCAGGAAATTCTTTTTTTGAGTGTAGTTCTTACTATTGTTTATTTATTTGGCTTCTTTGATAACGAGGCGGGAGTTATATTTTTAGTTTTTATCTCGCTTTTCTTTCTATTTTATCGTATGGTTCGTGCGGTCGTTTATTATCGAATTATTCTAGTTGGTATGGCACTTTTCGTAAATGGACTTCTTACTTTTAAGTATCTACAATTTTCGGAAATGTATCTATTTAATAGGTCGTTTCAAGATAAATACGAGACGAATGAAAAAGATTTAACACAGTGGGATTATGATGAAAAAACTAGAACTCTAAAAAATGAACTAATTCCGATTACTCTCTATTTGCCTAAAGATTATTTTTTCTATAATCCGAAAGATTTAAAAATGAAAGAAAAAACAGGAACGGGGCAAGTAGCAGGTATCCTCTCAACAGGAGAAACAAACCCAAATCGTTATCCTCTTGTTCGACTATTTTATGTGCCAAAATTTATCCGCGTTGAAGCCTCTACAATTCAAGAAGAATATAATTCTATTTTGGAATTTGAAAAACACCAAGGGAATATGGAGGAAATTAAAAATCTAGGAGAGCATACATATCCAGAAAAAAAATGGCAGGGAAATTTCTGGACATTCTATGATATACTTCGCCCCCGCTATTCTAAGACCGGTTTTTATATTTATCCGCTTCAAGACGGAAGTTACCTGATCATTGACATCACGGAAAACTTAGTTGAAAACCAATTTCATGAAAATGAAATTGAAGAGATACTGAAAAGTATAAAGTAGAATTTTATGCCTATATCACTTCAAGACCTTGGGTTTAATTCTTTTTTTGAAAATGAATTTTCTAAGTCAGAGGATAATCCTTTTTTACCGGCAAGAGTGATTTCTGAGCATAAAGAAATGTACCGCTTACAAAATGAAAAAGGAGAATTCCTAGGAGAAGTTTCTGGTAAATTGCGATATACAGCAGTTAACCGTGATGATTTTCCAGTGGTTGGCGACTGGGTTTATATCCAAGAATTAGAAGGAGAAAATAAAGCAATCATCCATTCCATTTTTCCAAGAAAAACTAAACTCTCAAGAAAGGCTCCTGGAAAAAATATAGAAGAACAAATTCTTTGCGCAAATATGGATATAATTTTTATTGTGCAACCAATGGATTCTACTTTTAATCCAAATCGAATCGAACGTTATCTTACTATTGGATGGGAGAGTGGCGCAATTCCAATTGTGATTCTCACTAAAAAAGATTTATGTGATTCGCCAGATTCAATACAATTAGAGGCAGAGTCCGCAGCGATTGGAACCAAAGTGCATTCCGTAAATTCAATTACTGGAGATGGATACGAACAAGTTAAAACCTATCTAAGTCCCGGTAAAACTATTGTATTTATTGGTCAATCTGGTGCTGGGAAATCTACTTTAATTAATAAACTAAGTGAACAAGATTTACAAAAAACACAAGAAATTAGGGATAAAGATGCAAGAGGAAAACATACGACCACTCATAGAGAATTATTTGTATTAGCTACAGGTGGACTTTTAATTGATACACCGGGGCTAAGAGAAATTCAACTCTGGGGAGATGAATCTATGTTAGAAGAAACGTTTTCAGACATAAGGGAATTAGCCGCTAGTTGCAAGTTTCCAGATTGCAGACACGAATCTGAGCCGGGATGCTCAGTATTAGCCGCTCTTGCAAAAGAAGAAATTTCACTTGAACGCTTAGAAAATTATTTAAAAATGAAACGAGAACTGTTTTTTCTTGAATCTAAAATGAATGAGTCAGCTAAAATGGAGCGTAAACAAAAAGAGCGACAACTACAAAAAATGATAGGAGAAAGATTAAAACAGAAATATGGAAAAAGATAATGTATTTCCTGACTCCCAATACATCACTAACGCAAACTCTCATTTTCAGTATTTATTACTTTTAGTTTTCAAATGATTAAACTCTTCCAGCTAATATCTCTTTTTGTAATACCAATATTAATTTTATTACATATACCGAATAACGCATTTACGATTTGTCCATTTTTTCACCTTACTGACTTACCCTGTCCTGCGTGTGGGCTTGGTCGTTCTCTCATCCATATTTATCATCTGGATTTAATGGCTGCTTTGTATTTTAATCCGTTTGGGTATGTCTTAGTTTTTTTACAATGGTATTTAATTGTTAGTCTATTTATTCCTCGTTTTCTAACGTTAGCAGTAAAACATTATAAACCGCTAAAATTTTTAGGAGCTAGTCTTATTGTATCATTTTTAAGCTTCGGGCTAATGAGAATATTGCTGTTTTTGAATAATTTTCCAACTTACGTTCAATACTTCTATGATTTTCGGAGATGATAATGAGTATTAATCTTTATATTCCCAATTCCCTAAAATTAAGGTCATTATAAATCTAATGGATAATTTCCTTTAGCAACTGGATTATTTAAGTCAAATTATGCCGATCTTTCTGAATTTTTAAAAAGCAGGTTGCATTTTTATAACACTTGAATCTTATGTTGTTTATTTACTTTAATAACTGGTTTTACGCAAAAGAAGGAATTTATGAAAAAAGTATTTTCAATAGAAGAATGGCTCAAGGCTTCTTTTCAAATTTTAAAAATCAACTGGCTGGAGTGGGTTTTCGTTTCTGTGGTTACGACTGTTATCCTCTCTGGAATATTCTATTTTTCCTTCGGGCAAATTTTTACTCGCGTTCTCGATATAATCAAGGATCAGAACAATTGGGAAAAATCTCTTTTAGAAATTGCTGGAGTCGGGGCTTTTTACTTAATCGGAATGATTTTATTTTTAAATTTTCTAGACCTTTTCTTGATTCATAGAACTTCTAGCTGGTATCTAGGAACTAACGTTTCTATTGAAACAAATTTATTAAAGGCTTTGTCTTCCATGCCAATGGCAATTTTACTTAGTAGTGCTTATATTATTATGGCTTTTATTGCCTTTATGCTCTGTGTTTTTCCTGTAATTTTAGTTTCCGTATTTTTTCTATTTATTTTTCAAGCACTGGTTATTGAAGATAAAGGATTGGATTCTTTTGGAAGGAGCATTGAACTAGTGAAGGAAAATTTTGGAAATTTCTTAGTTATCCCTTTTATTCTTTCCTTTGCTTTTCAAATAGTAGATACAATTCCTTTTTATATAGTACAGGGTCTGTTTAACAACGCTTTCACATCTGAGTCGCTCGATAAAATGCAGCCAAAGGAAGTTTTCGATTTACTTTCTAACTCCCCTTATACTTATCTAGTTCTGGTGTTCGGACTTTTCTTTTTTTCTCTACAAGCAAATTTAAAGTCGATTTTATATACAGTCGCGTTTGAAGAAGCTAGAAAGGAAGTTCAACCAGAGCAAACAGAAATTATTAAAGAAGACAAATTTAACTAAAAGGATAAAATTATGGGGATATTGGATAGCATTTTAAATGAAGTAACTAACGCTTCGAGCAAGGGTTCAAGTAATGATAGTATAAGTAATATCGCAAAGGTACTTATGAGTTCAAATAATTCTTCTAACGAAAGAAGTGGAACTGCACTTGACTTGATTATGCAAGGTATGAAAAACCAAGGTCTGCAAGACAAGTTATCTTCTTGGATAGGAACTGGTTCTAACGAGTCTATTTCGGAGAATGAAATTACCAATGTTCTAGGTGAGGAGATGATTGGAAAATTAAGCAAAGAAACTAATCTGGATAACGAAGAATTAGTCAAGCAGCTAACAGCGATTTTGCCCGTTGTTGTAGATAAACTAACTCCAGAAGGACAACTAGAAGAAGGTGGTATACTTTCTAAAGGAATAAACTTACTCAAAGATTTTCTTTAGCAGCAGCTTCCTTGTTTGCGTAGTCGAAGCATTAAAAAAAACTTAATCCTCGTTAGCCACTATCCAATCAAGGGCGGCAGGCCAAGTCTCGGATGGAGCATTGATACCGCATAATATATCCATGTGACCGTAACTAGTTCTGCTTCCGTATTCTCTGCCGAATATCATGTGGCGATTGCGACATTTCAAATTCGTGGTTGTCCACTCAATTCCTTCCAGAGCGCATACCCAGTCTTTGTCGCCAGCAAGAAGTAAAGCTGGAGTTACAATTCGTCTGTCGTGAACGTAATGATTGAATCCACCGGATAATCGTGTCATACCCTCCGCAGTAGAAATTGTTTTGATTTGATTCCATTCGAGGACGGCAATTCTTTGGACGGTCTTGTCCATGATGGCTTCCTTCACTCTTGTATCTAAATTATCAGGATGCCAAAGAAAACGATTCCAAGGAGTATTTTCATTTAGAAAAAGTTTGAGAGGTCGCCAGAATGTATCCACAGGAAAATAAGGAAGGACTGTGATGTAATCTAGCCAAGTTCTAAAATGGTTAATTGTTGAATAAGAGTAAGTTAACGCTGTTGCAAATCCAGTGAGGCTTTTTAGATTAGCCGCTTTGTGCCGAATTTGATAGAAAAAACCTAGAATCCCACCAAGACTATGTCCAACCCAGTGTAGGTTTTTACTTCCTGTTGTTTCTAAAATGTATTCTACAGCACAAGGTAGGTCACAGAGCAGATAATCGTCAATAGACCACTGATTGCCTCGTCCAGTATGAGGACCGTCACTTCCAGAACGACCACGTAAGTCAATCGAATACACGTCAAAACCTTGTTCGGCAAGCCAAGGAGCAAAACTATATTCAGGAATTCCCATGTCCCAAGCTGTACTGTCAGAGGCGATTCCGTGAACTAGGAGAACAGGAATTTTTCTTGTGATCTTATGACCGTGGTAGTGGTAAAGAGCGATTTTCCACATGTCGGATGTGGTGAGTTCTAGTTTTTCTTTATTTATGGTGTGCATGGTGGTGACCTTGGTACATAGATTCAATTAACTCTTCGTATTTAGAATGAACTACATTTCGTTTGATTTTTTGTAAGTTGGTTAGTTCTTGTCCAACTAGTAATTTTTTTGGTAAAAATCGAATATGACTTACATGTTCAAATGATTTAAAACCATTTTTTTCATTTACTATTTCAGATAACACTCCGCGGAAAAGATGGATTATCTCCTGTTTCTGATTCAAATTGCAATTAGGGTCAAATTCATCTACCGCATAACCGGCATCTTCTAGTCTTTCATAAGAAGGCCAGATGAGAACGCCTAAATTTTTCTTGTCTTGTCCGACGACTACCGCTTGTTCTATCAGTGGATGTTGCGTGAGTAGTGTTTCGATTGGAACTGGTTCGATGTTTTCTCCGCCCATTAATACGATAGTGTCCTTAGCTCGACCGCGAATGCTCAAGTTTCCGTTTTCATCAATTCGCCCTAGGTCGCCTGTGTTGAGCCAACCATCTTTTAACACATTTTCGGTTGCTGTTGGGTTTTTGTAGTAACCGCTTGTTACACCTGGTCCTTTTACCCAAATAACTCCAATACTTCCTTGCGGTAAAACTTTATTATCCTCAGAACGAATTTCTACTAAAGTCCCATCCACTATCTTTCCTACAGTGCCTACTTGAACATTGGAAATAGAGCGCATTGCAATCACTGGTGAACATTCTGTCATTCCGTATCCTTCATAAACAGGAATTCCAATTGCATTAAAAAATTCGTCAATGTGCCGAGGCAAAGCTCCCCCGCCGGAAAT
>JAGOHK010000180.1 GCA_017996175.1 Leptospiraceae bacterium | reverse complement strand
GATTTTCCAGTCATTTGACTTACAGGAATAGTATGGTGAGCCTCAATGTAATCCTTTCCAACTTCTCCATACACTGTAAAACTAAATCCACAAACTTGACATTCTAAATTCTTATTTTGTTTCTTATAGTTTTCTTTTGCCATTTTTATAATAGTTGGATTTCTTTCTCTTATCCGATGTTGTGTTTCTACTAATCTTCCTTCGGGAAACTCAACAATAATATCTGGAGTAATGGTTGTTTCATATTGATTTGTTAATAGAGTATGAACTGAATTGTATTGATTTTGTGACAAAATTGTAGGATTATTAATTCTATAGTTTTTTATGTTTAATATTTTGTTTGGAATTTCCACAGGAATTTCTGTTCTAATAATATTTTCTGGCTTTACTTTCCAATGTATATATTTCGCTCCACGCTTTAATTCAGTAATTATATCTTTTTTGCTTTTCAATTTTTTTCCTAAACTGCTTCCAAGAAGCGTTAGATCATTTGCCTTTCGTTCAAATATATAGGCACTTGTTGGAGATTTTTCTACATATTCAGCATCCTTGTAAATTCCTACAAGATACCATTTTGAGTTATTATATATTCCAAAAATTATATTATATTTTTCCTTTCTTTTCTGTTGGTGTATACGGTAAATATCCATAAATATTGTTATCTATTATAAGTTCTTCATTGAAGTTCCAATCTTCATATCCAAATCCATTTTCTTGAACAAAAGTTCCTTCGCCGCTTTTTTTTCCTAATCTACCGGGGGATGGTCTTAGCCATTGAAAATCATTTTTTACTAATCGCTGAAAAATATAATTCATAATTCCCTCTTTTTAAAAATTTCATCAAAACATTGCGTCTAACGTTAAGAGTATCCGACGTTGAGAAAATGGGAAGAAAATGCCCCAAGCATTTTTCTTCCCATTTTCTCAATGTCTCCGAGCCAGTAACTACTAGCAAGTCCTGTGACTGAACGGATGGCACGCAAACTTGCTCTTTTCTGCAAGTTTCGTGACAGGAGTGAAGGCGCTGGACTTGCATAAGTCTGACAAATATACTAAAAATTTTCACTTCTACAACCAAGCCGGCTCGGAGCAAGAAGCCACATCTTCTCGTGGCTTCGCAGCGGATACTCTTTGTTATGCGGTCGTTTTCAGGGGCGGGAAACAATTACTTAAAGCCCAATTTTATAAAAACTTCTATCATATTAGAAAACTTTTTTTTCAATACTCAGTCATTCTCTTCCCATACATAACTTGAATTCATCCTCTCTCCACGTGTTCGCTAATCCCAATCTCATCTTCGGTTAATTTCATTATACCAGCTTTGAAAATTAAATGAAGTCTTTCTAATTCTAATCTATCATTGACTAATTCACCCTTAGTCCAGAGTTCATTCTCACTTAGGTCACAATCATCGTCCCAACTTATCCCGTAACCACCTGTATCAACTTTTGCTGTTTTCAAATATGAGAGATTTCTTAATTTTTCAAAATGTTCATTCTCTAATAAAGGAGCTATATTATATTTCTTGATTGTATCATTTACAAACAATACATAAATACTTTGTTTCTCTATGAAAATTTTCTCGATTCTTGGGGGTTTTAATTCTACCGGATTATCAATCTTAGCCATTAGTCTAACTCCGGCAATTTTATAAAATCTTTTGTTTCCCACATCCTACTTAATTCCGCTTGGTATTTACTTCCCCATTCTTTGACTAAACGAATCGACCTCGATGGCAAATCACCTTCTATCATAGACAAATCATCTATGGAAAAGATTCCATTATACTCTCCATAAATTGCATGAAAATGAGGAGGTAAATGATCATTAAAATACATTTTGATAGTTATTCCGTAAAACCTTGAGATTACTGGCATATCATAACACTCCTGTCAGAACTAATATTTTTATATTAAGGAATTTCATTTTGGCTTTCATTATACTTGGAACTTTTATATTCTTTTATGTTGGATTGAAATAAATCGCAAAGTTCTTTTAATTTCTCTAATTTTTCTTTCATAATTTTCTAAGTGCCCTAGAAAAGCAGACTATCTAATGCAATTACTATTGTCAAATTATAATATTCTCGAAATTTCTCTATACTTTTCTGAACTTCTGCAAGTTCGACCTAGTTAAATATTTTAGTTTTTTGAATCTTAAAATCGTTCTCTCTTCTTAACTATGGGGGGATGAAAATGCCGCATAACGTTATGCGTAGCCGACGTAGGAAAAATGGTGAGAAAATGCCCCAAGCATTTTCTCACCATTTTTCCTATGTCTCCGAGACTACCTACACGATGCATATTGCGTGCCACATCAGTTCGTGGCGCGTAATATGCGTTATCCAACTAAGAACAAAAAAGTCTGACAAAAACAGTATAGCAGGCTCGGAGCAAGAGAGTGAACAACATCCAAAACTTCGTTCACTCTCGCAGTGGCTCACGCTAAGTTATGCGGATTAACTCGCACTACTTCGATAATGCCAGACAATAAGGAAAAAACTAATACGACAGACTCTTTTACTCCAGCTAATTCACGCGCTTACTATCGGTAAACCTACTACAATAAACTGCAAGTAAAAAAAGACTTTTTTAGAACGAATATTCCAGTTTTTTTATTACGACAAAACTCGGAAGGCTAATACTACTTAGCCAAAAAAAGTCAGACAAATACAAATCGTTTATTTCGAAAGTAGAAAGCCAAAAAGAATATATCTAAAGAACGGCTAAGCCATTTTTGTTCGAGAAAAAGTCTGTCAAATAAAACAAAGCCTTTTAAGAACGAGAACCAGTTTTTTTAAATCAGTAATTTCAAACTAACTTACGGTTTAGCCTTTTTACTCCAATATTTTTCAAATACTTCTAAGCATTTTTCAAACCGAAAGAGTAAAAAGTCATTTACAACTTCAAAACCATTTTTCCAAAGTAAAAATCTAAAAGCCTTTTATTAACCTACCGAATTGACCTCTAAAGAAAAAGTCTAAAGCAATTTTATACTTTCCAGTCCTTTTAAAACTAATCTGAAATCCTTAATCCAAAACTAAAACGAAATCCCCGCCACAAAATTTCATTCTTTTCTTTAAAAAAACCACCTAAATAAAAATCCGCGAGTTATACCGCATAACGTTAAGAGTATCCGACGTTGAGAAAATGGGAAGAAAATGCCCCAAGCATTTTTCTTTCCATTTTCTCAATGTCTCCGAGCCACCAACTACTAGCAATGTCCTGTGACTGAACGGATGGCACGCAAACTTGCTCTTTTCTGCAAGTTTCGTGACAGGAGTGAAGGCACTGGACTTGCATTAGTCTGACAAAGATACTAAAAATTTTCACTTTCGCTACTAAGCCGGCTCGGAGCAAGAGAGTGAACAGCTTCCGAACATAGTTCACTCTCTTAGCGGATACTCGCAGTTAGACGGCGTTAAATATATATCAATACTTTTCATTAATTAACTGAGCAAGAACTTTGGATATAATTTAACTCTTTGTCAATTTTAAAATTTCTTTTCTGAGCTTCAAACTGTATTTCTTTAATTAATTTTATTCCTTCCAATTGATAATAGTAACACAAATTATTCAACGCTTTTTGTTTATTGTCCATAGAAGTATTAAATATATTTTGAATATCATTTTTATATGAAATCGATTTAATTAATTCAGAATCGACTTGAGGTATATAAAGATTGAATTAGTGGTATCGCTGTGTTAGGTGGTATTTTATTTACTAATTCGATCCCGAAATCTATTGATTGAATCCGAACTAAATTTTCATTAGTTTTTATATTCCAAGCACTAATGAAAATACTAAAAAGACCAACAATAATTGCAATCCATGTATTTAATAAACGATATCTATGCTCTATCTTTAAAGTATGTTCCGTACTCGTTATATAATTATTTTTAATAAATTTTTCAATTTGTGAGGTAGGCATAATTTTGTAGTATTCATAGGTTTTAAATACAAAATCTAAATCATCGAACTTTATTGGATTTCCTTTAATTACTGAGCTGTATATTCTATTTGTGATTCCTGAATTCGACCGTAAGACTTGAATATAATTTTCAGATTCTAAAAAGGTTAATAGTTTAATAAACCTTCTAGATTCATTAAGTATTTCTTGATTATTTTTAGATACAAGATATTTATTTACTCCATAATTAATTATATTACAATGCTCAGCTAGAAAATTATCTATATAATCTTGAATTCCTTTTATTTTACCTAAATTAATTTCATTAACTATTTTCTTGTTTAAGTTATCCATGCTTTCTTCTTTTAAATTTATTTCTTTTGTTCTTTCATATCTTTTATAATAGATTTTATTGAGGAGAAGGTAATTCCATGCTCTTTACAAGTTTTTTTAAAATCATTTAAACTTAGTATAGTATGCCTAGAAAATTTATTCAATCTTGACTTATGGAATACATATGAAGCTTTTACAAATTGAAAATCTAAATTTAAATCTTTTTGTTTGGCATGCTCAGCTAATTTCCTCTGTTTTAATCTACATCTAATCAATACTAATGCAGAAAATAATTCAAACAAAGTAAAGTCTATTAAGTTGATCGGTATGCACATCGCCGCGTAATATTGCACAAAAAACAATCCTTCTTTTCTTACAGTAAAATCATTTATAAAATCTATTTTAATTAACATAATATTTTCATTAATGTTTTCTTCTCTTGGTATCCATTCAGAAGTCAGTAAGCCTATTTGAGAATCATCAATTAATATCCCATTTTCCCCTGTAATAGAATCGAGTAGAGGTTTTGCAATATTATCCAAATCAGCAATTTTGTCCGTTTCTTGCCGCTCAATGGCATTTATATAGTAAACTAATTCAACACTCACGCGACCCGTTATAATCCATTTGAACTTAGATAATTCATTTTTAATTAAATTAATAAAGTGCTCTTTAGTAGAATTTCTTGATTGTAAAGAAATAATGTTTTCAAATTTTAATTCGATAGTTAAGGAACTGTTTGCAGCTATATCTAAAAGATTGCACTGATTATAATTACAATTTTCAAAGTTTAACTTTATGTATGACATATTTTTTTAATGCAAGCTGTCATTACTTGAATTTATAAATACATACTTACAATAATGACAACTTGGACAGGAAAAGATACTGACTAATCTTGTCTGTAAAATAAATTTCTTATCTTACATGTTTTTTGGTTGGACTCTTTGCACAAGAAGTGCCCGGAGTACTTGCCGATCCACAATAAATACAATGTTGCCCATCACTAGGCTTCACATGATATTTGGTTGGACTCTTGGAACAGGAAGTACCAGCAGGACTTGCTGAACCACAGTGTATACACTTTGAAGTTGAACTCATATTATTTTCCTTGTTTTAATTTTTTTTACAACTTAGTAAAATATATGTACATAATATTAATTATAGCAATTTACTATATAATCTTTTATACATACCTATATTTAATGCCGTCTAACGTTAAGAGTATCCGACGTGACTTTGAAACTCGAAAGTGCGGTAGCACCTTTTGAGTTTTAAAGTCATGTCTCCAAGCCGTACTACTTCTAGCAAGTCCCGTGACTGAGTGTAGGGCGCAAAACTTGCATTATTCTCTTGCAAGTTTTGTGACCGGAACGAAGGCACTGGACTTGCGTGAGCCTGACAAAGAAACTACAAAGTTCAACAACCACAACTAAGCCGGCTTGGAGCAAGGTGACGGACAGCTTCCGATATAGTCCGTTACCGCAGTGGATACTCGCAGTTATGTGCTGTTTTTTGCGTCAACTACTAAAAAATTACCTTCCAAAATATTACAGTTACTGTTCCTTTTATATAGGAAGCCTTTCTTTTACAGTTTTAACTAATTGATCGAAAGTTAATATATGAGATTTTTCATATGAAGTCATAAGCCTTTTAACTTGGTTTTTATCTGAATTATCAAACTCTTTCCCAATTACCAATTTAACATTTGGTTTATAGCATTTAATTCCATATTTCTCTTCAATTCTTTTTTGATAAATTTCATTTTCAAAATACGCCGAATATTCCCTTACTTGAGCTAGTCCCTCTGTTACTGCTGCGCTAAAATGTTTTCTATCTCTAGCTCCGACTATCACCGATTTATTTGGAAGCTTTAGATCAAGAATATCCCACCAGTCTTCTCCGAAAGGTTGTAGGAAAAAATCAGGTCTAAGAGATGTGCCATCATCTCTTTCTAATACAACTTGAGCACGAATTGCTTTATAATTTAAGGATTCAAATATGAACGGATTTTGTTCTAGGAATTTTTGAATTTCATTTTCTTTGATTTTTTCTTTTTTTAATAATTCGGTAAATTCTAATAATTTAGTCCTTTGGCTTTGATAAATTATAGGAGCACTTATAGTTGGACGAATAAATGATGCTTCATTAAAATTTTGAAACTCATCAAAGGAGCCGGATAAATATGGCAAGGCATATGCATTTTGGCGGTTAACGTCTATAAACAATTCAGCTAAAAGCGATTTATTAAGATGGTCATTAATAAATTTTTGTAAAAATCGTCTTTTTAAAATATCTGAAGTTCCGTTAGATTTATTAAATTCACTTATCATAAGCTTAGGATTGTGTAGCATCGATTGAATAAGTTCTTTATGGATAGGATCTGATTCATTGTTCATATAGATAATTTCTTCATCAATAAATTCATGAATTTCTAAGGTATCTATTACCGTTTGCAAATCATAAATTTCATCTGCACTACAATCTTCATATGAATCATAAAAAGGGAGAAGACTCAGGTGGTTATAATTTATATTCAGTTTTCGTTTATTAACCCCTCTTATTTCAATATTATACTTAGCTAATTTTTTTTCTAAATCAGACTTACCATAATGAGGTGTTATTATGCTAAATTTTTTAATTTTATTATAATCACCTGCTTCTTTTATAAAACCATTTAAATTTTCCAGAAAGTTTTTAGTATCGTTAAATACTTCATCTGGTTCAGGAATATCAAAGACTATTTGGTTTTTATCCGAAGCATAAAACAGCGTCTGAATTAAATTCTCTAGAATTTCTCCCTCAGGAAGAAGTTTCTCATGATTTAATTTAACCACAATAAAATGATCTTCTATAGCAATTTCTATTTCTTTGTTTTCCAATTTATTTTTACCAACTCATTATTTTATTCTATGTAAATTAATTTTTTTAATAAAATTTTATTATTAATTTTGTTCCAGCAAAAAATAGCACATAACGTTAAGCGTAGCCGACGTGCGGCGGAAAGGGGTGGGGCATGTCTCCGAGACTACCTGCACGGTGCATATTGCGTGCCACATCAGTTCGTGGCGCGTAATATGCGTTATCCTTCTTAGAGCAAAAAAGTCTGACAAGAACAGTTTAGCAGTCTCGGAGCAAGAGAGTGGACAGCATCCGAGTTAGTCCGCTCTCGCAGTGGCTCACGCTTAGTTATGTGTCCGTGCTGCGATCGCAACAAGGACAAAGCTTTACTTCTCTAAATTCTTTTT
>JAGOHK010000060.1 GCA_017996175.1 Leptospiraceae bacterium | reverse complement strand
GAAAAACGGATCCGGAGTTGGATATAAACGTTACCCGCGAAGTTATGGCAACTTGTATTGGAACAACTACAGAAACTTTGATTCGAGCACTCGCAGATTTTAAAGATAGAAACTGGATTAAGATTGAAAAAAATAGAATCGAACTTTTAAATCTAAAAGCACTTTACAGTCTCTCAGAAGCTGCTGTTGTTTAACTTAAATTTGAATGCAAAGGAACTAATTCAAATTAGCTACTTTCATCGCATTTTCTAAACGAACAAGAGCTTTTTCAAAGTCGAACGCTCTTATTTCGTTTGCGATACTTAAGTGTTCGTTCGGAAATGCAGCGGCTAATAAAGATAATCCTTCTTCGAGTTTATCAATTGCTTTCGGATTATCTTCTTTCAAAAGTTCAATTAAACTTTTACAAACTAGAGATACTTTTTCTTTGTCAAATTGAATCGGCTCTTTACTTTTTTCGGGGGGGAGTTTTTTTTCTAAATCAAGGATTAGTACATTTAGAGATGATTCAAAATCGTTTAGTAAACGGTCAATTGTTTCTTTCGGCTGATTTGTTTTTATCGCAGAATCAAGGCTTGTCGATTGTAGATAAAGATCTATCGCGCTTATATTTCCAGCAGCACCTTTCATTGTATGTGCTAATCTACTGGCAAGAATCCTATCATCAACGCTTAAGGCATCCCTAATTTCCTTGGCAAAATTCTTTTTCCCATTTAAAAACATACGTAGAACTGAAAGATAAAAATCTTTATTTCCGAGTACGCGTTTTAACCCTTGTTCTATATCCAATCCTTCAATGTATTCCGGAAAATCAATATTATCCTTTATTGTTTTTTTCTCTATTACTAAAGGAGTTAAAGTTTTTTTATTAGGCTTAATCCACTTTAAAAGAGTAGTCCATAAAAAAATAGGATCAATTGGTTTTGCTACAAAATCATTCATTCCTGCTTCCATACAAATTTGCGTATCTTGCTGCATTGCGTTTGCAGTCATTGCAATAATTGGAAGATTAGAAAACTCAGATGTTTTTCGAATTTCTTTTGTTGCTGTTATCCCATCCATCACTGGCATTTGAACGTCCATAAGAACTAAATCGTATTTGGTCGTATTGATTTTATCTAACGCAATAGAGCCATTTGCCGCTGTATCAACTTTTAGTCCTGCCTCTGTTAATAGTGCCACAGCTACTTCTTCATTAATTTCATTGTCCTCTACCAGTAAAATATTAGATTCATGGATAGAATATAATTTATCTCTTAATTCAGATTCGGATAGTTTGTCTTTTTCGGTTGTAACATTTGATTTGGCAGTCTCAATTCCATGCAAAATACGATTACATAAATTGAATAGGGTGGATGGTGTTACCGGTTTTGTGATTACATCTTCCAAAGGTAAGTCTTGTAGTTGACCCATAATTTCTGTTTTGTCAAATGCGGTTACCATGATGAATGCAGGTTTAATTTTTAAATTTAGAGTCTGTATTTTTTTTATAGTTTCAATTCCATCCATTTCAGGCATCTGCCAGTCCATAAAAATGATTTTGAATTCTTCTCCTTTTGCGTCTGCAATTTTAATCTCATTTAACGCTAATTCGCCGGAAGAGACATCTATCGTTTTGAAAGCCATTGATTTTAACATACTAGACAGGATTCCGCGTGCGTGTTTGTTATCGTCAACTACTAGGACCTTTGTTCCTTCTAGTTTTGTATCTAACAGTAATTCATTTTCCTTTTTGGTGTCTAATTTGACATTCACCGTAAACCAGAATGTGCTACCTTTTCCCTGTTCACTTTCAACACCTACATCTCCTCCAAGTAACTCTGCTAGACGTTTAGATATAGCAAGTCCAAGACCTGTTCCTCCGTATTTTCTGGTGGTGGACATATCAGCTTGTTGAAAATTCTTGAATAATTGTTCTTGTTGCTTTATGGAAAGTCCAATCCCTGTATCCTTAACTGCAAAGTGGAGCAAAATGCCGTTATGCGTTTTATTTTTAACTCTAATGATGATACAAATTTCTCCGGTTTCGGTAAATTTCACCGCATTGGAGCAGAAGTTAAGTAATATTTGCCCAATGCGCAGTTGATCACCTATTAGATTTTGTGGAACGTTAGACGCTATATCGAAGATGAGTTCAAGTCCTTTTCTTCCTGCTTTTTCGTTAATTATATTGGAAATATCACTTAATAAATCTTCTAAATTAAATTTTGTATTTTCCAGTGTTAGTTTTCCGGCTTCTATCTTGGACAAATCGAGTATATCATTTATAATATTTAGTAAATGTTTGCCTGAACTTTGGATTTTATTTGCATAGTCTTTTTGTTTAGCGGTTAAATCCGTGTTAAGCAATAGATGAGTAAGACCTATCACTGCATTCATAGGTGTCCGGATTTCGTGACTCATATTTGCAAGAAAAGAAGACTTTGCGAGTGACGCTTCTTCTGCTAGTTTTTTTGCAACACGTAAATCTTCTGCCGTTTGTCTTTCTTGTGAAATATCTTCTATAACAGCAACGATTCCTTTTTCGGGTTCTAAATTATTTAAGAGTTTAAATTTTGCCATAATCCAAAATGAGCTACCATCTTTTTTACGAACCTGCAATTCATTTTTTTCGAAGATACCTTTTTGTTTTAGACCATCTGCAATTTCTTCACCGAATTCGATAAATGTTTCCTCTGAGTCATACCAGAGTCTTGTTTTTTTTCCGAGTAGTTCTCCAGCTTCGTAACCAAATATTTCTTCTAGTTTTTTATTGCATCTTAGAATTACTCTATCTTTCACCAATGCCAGTCCAGTGGTTGCAGAATCGAAAATCGCACTTTGTTCTTGATTTACAGCTTCCAGTTGTACAGTCCGAGACATTACTAACTCTTCTAAATGCAATTTATAATTTTGAATTTCTTTTTCTTTAATTTTTTGATCGGTGATGTCGCGCCAAACTGATGATATAACTTTCTTTTCTTGTAGGCTAATATGTCTTAACCTCATAGTTACATTTCGTACGCTTCCATCTTTATGTCGTTGCATAGTTTCGAATTCTATACTTTCCTCTTTTTCTGGGTTTGCTATATTTGTATCAATTGGATCTATTTGAATATCTTGAAAACTTAATTGGGAAAATTCTTCCCTTGAGTAACCAAGATTATAATGAGCAGACTGATTAAATTCTAAGAATTTTTTAGATTGTAAGTCAACAAATACAATAGAATCAGTCGTTTGTGAAAACATCGTCGAAACTAAAACTTCTTGTTCTTTTAGGATGGTTGCTGTGATTTTGCGATCTATAAAATCTGCTAACCTCCGTACTATAGCAAATAATAGAGACTCTTCTTCTTTTAAAAATGGATTTTCTTTTTTTATAGTAGTTGTATCCTGATAGATTACACTTAATTGGACTCGGATGCCTCTTTGAGTAAATGCCTCTGCAGTTTGAATCCATTTGGTTATTTTAAAATTAGTGGACTCGAAAATTTTATCTGAATACTTAATTTGTACTTCGGTTATTTCTGGAAATTGCCAGCCTTCGGGGATATCCTTAATTACCTGCTTAAATTTTTCATCTATAGAAGATTCGATGCTCTCGGTCATAGCAAATATTTTATAAAGACATATTTGTTCCTTAACACGTTCCTTTAAGTCTCTCTGGTTCTTATGTGTTTCCGTAATATCTCTGGCTATTCCCATAATACCTAAGAGTTCGTTTTCATTTCCAAATATAGGCGTCTGGACTATTTCAAGTAGAATATACGTATTATCCGCTACGAGCAACCATTCCTCGGAAATTTTTGAAGTTTTGGATTCTAATACTTCTGAATGTTTTAGTTTCAATAAAGCTGATATTTCTACATTTAAAAAATCAGACTCAGTTTTATTTAGAATATCTGATCTTTGTATTCCAAATAGATTTTCGAAGGCGGAATTACAGATTAAAAAAAAACCATCTGGGTTTTTTACCCACACCGGATCAGGAATTGCAGATATAAGGTTATGCCAATATGCTGAGACCATTAATTATTCTTCCCGAATATGTGGAATTGAAAAAAAAAATTTCATATAGTTACTATCATTCACTCCCATGTTTTTTTTGGGAATCAAAAATCTTGATTTTTTTTCCTTAAAAACTTACTGAAATGATTTTCATAATAAAAAACAGTGTAATATAATGTATAAATTAAACCCCTTTCCCAAACAACCAACCATTTTAATTGTTGATGATACTCCTGAAAATCTCAGAGTAACGAGTTCTCTTTTAGAAGATCATTACAGAGTTAAGGTTGCGAATAATGGCGAAAAGGCGCTACGAATAGTTAGGTCGAATGATCCACCTGATTTGATACTTCTGGATATAATGATGCCTGGTCTAGATGGATATGAAGTATGCCGCCAATTACAAGCTGATACAATCACCAAACATATCCCGATTATATTTGTTACCTCTCTTGTAGAAAGTGAAGACGAAAAACATGGGTTAGATATTGGCGCTGTTGATTATATTTACAAACCAATTAATCCTTCTATCACACTGGCTCGAATTAAGACTCATCTTCATTTAAAAGAAATGTACGACTCGCTTCAAGAAAAAAACATACTGATTGAAACGCAGATTGAATTGGGAAGAAGTCTTCAAGAGGTAATTCTACCGAAACCGCTCCCAAAAATAGAAAATGCGAAAGTAAATTATATTTACAATCCTATCGAACATCTTTCAGGAGATTTTCTAGATTTTTATTATAGTGCTTCTCGTAGCAAATTAGGATTTTTTATTTGTGATGTTTCAGGGCATGGAGTTCCTAGTTCAATGATAACTACAATGGTTAAAATTAGCTTAAATGAATGGGGGGAAACTCTTGAGTATCCGATTGAAACTTTAAAAAAGATGCAGGGGCAATTAAAAGGAAAATTAGGAGACTATTTTTTAACTAGCATAACAGGTTGTTTAGATTTAAAAACTGGACATGTAGTTGTTGCGAATGCAGGACACCCGCCGGCTATAATACTAAATCACGAAGGAGTTATAATATTGGAGAAAGGGGGCACTATTTTAGGAGATGATATAGAAGGAGAATTTACGCAAAGTGAATTTGATTTGAAGAGTAGGGATATATTGTTATTATACACAGATGGAATTTATGATTTTCCGGGTAAGGGCGGAGATGGCTCGCTTTGGAAATGGGAGAGGTTTATTCAGTTTATGCGCTCTCAAAAATTTCCTAACATTGAAAGTATAGGTTTGGAAATTATTCAGAGAATCGAAGATTTAAACGATAGAAAGACAGCTTGGAGAGATGATATTACAATAATGGCTTTACAGTATTTATGAGGAGATTTTCCTCATAAATACTTCATTAAAAAAACTTATTCAATTTACTATTGAATCACTCTGAAATTTACTCTTCTGTGGTCAGGGTCTAATGGATCTGATTCACCTTCCATTAATTTGTCTTCTCCCTTGGAAACTACGACCATTTTTTCTGATTTAAATCCTTTTTTGATTAGATAATCATAAACATACTTTGCTCTTTTTTCGCCGATTTCCATATTTTCTGTATTAGAACCAGATGCATCTGCATTTCCTCTAACCTGTAACTTATAACCTTCAGGCATTTTATCATAAGCCGCTTTTATTACGGGTAACATTGTTTTGTCCCACTCAGCTAGTTTTGCTTTTGAGGGAGTTGTACTTCCCATATCGTACCCAGAAACTCTTGCTGGTTTTAAAAGTGCATTTAATTCAGCCATAGGATCTGGTTTTGCCATAACTGGCTCTGGTGTGCTGCAATTAAACGTCAGGGTAATGAGTATTATACTCAGAATTAAAATAATTTTTTTATTCATTCTTACTAACTCCATTTGTAATATTACTTTCCACAACACAATACAGAGAATATAATGCAAGATTTTATTTTGTAACAGAGAATTGAATTTATTGAGTTAGTAGCATTTTCTAATATTCAAAATTTAAAGTTCACATTTTTAAAATATTTTTGGTATTGAGTGAATTATCGAACTAGTGTCATCACTAGAATAATAAATAATTTTTTAGTAGATTCACTGAAGAGAGTCGGGGACTTACTTGATTTTTAAAGATTTTATTTATTTTTTCAGTTGTCATGCATATTTTAGTAGAGAATATGGAGTAGTCTCATTCGATTCATCCAAAATTCTACACAAGGCGGTTATTAAATGGGAATTGTAAATCTTATCATGGGTTTGGTTGCAGCAGTTTTAATTGCAACCGGAATAAAAAAAGAAGAACCCGTTAATCCTGAAGAAAAAAAAACCAAAGTCGAAATTTTAGAACAACACAAAGTTGTAGATAGAACTTTCGACTTTGAAGATTTAAAAAAAAGAGCGAAAGAACTAAGTTCTAAAGAATATAAAGAGCCCAAAAAGTCGATCAATAAAAGTTTAGCTGAACTAAACTATGATAAATACAAAAATATCCGTTTTTTACCAGAAAAATCTATCTGGAGAGAGGATGGAAGCAGGTTTCAATTACAATTTCTCCACCCTGGTTATATTTACGATTACAATGTTTTAATCAATCAAGTAAAAGGTCCGAAGGCATTTCCTCTATATTATAACACCGGTTACTTTGATTTTTCCGCTCTTCAGTTGAAAGAAAAAATGACTACTGAAGTAGGATTTTCAGGATTTAAGATCCATTATCCGATCAATACAGAAGAGCATACGGATGAATTTGTAGTTTTCCAAGGGGCAAGTTATTTTAGATCTGTTTCCCAAAATCAGTATTATGGTTTATCCGCGCGTGGACTTGCGACTAATACTGGTATGCCGTACCCAGAAGATTTTCCCATATTTAAAGAGTTTTGGGTCAAAAAACCTACTTCCGGTGATGACTCAATTAAAGTATATGCACTTATGGACGGTAAATCAGCAGTAGGCGCTTATGAGTTTGAATTTATTCCGGGTAAAATTACGGAAACAAAAGTAAATGCGGAGATTATTTTAAGAAAGGAAGTTGACCGATTAGGAATCGCTCCTCTTACCAGTATGTATTGGTATGGGGAGAACTCAGAAGCAAATCATCCATCCGCGTATCCTGAAGTTCATGACTCAGACGGATTACTCGTATTAAACGCTAATGATGAATGGATATGGAGACCGTTAGAAAATCCTAAAAAACCAACGATTAATAGTTTTATTTCTGAGAACGTAAGAGGGTTTGGGCTCTTACAGCGAGATAGAGATTTTTCCAGTTATGAAGATTCGGAAATGAAATACCATCTCCGTCCGGGTGCTTGGATTGAGCCTGATGGAGATTGGGGAAAAGGAAGTGTGCAACTCTATCGAATCTCAACCAAACAAGACTCGGATGATAACATTGGTGCTTTCTGGGTTCCTGCTGAGATGCCAAAAGTAGGAGAACCTTTGAAATTATCCTACAAAATATTTTGGGTGAATCAGAATCCAAACAGTAAAACAATTGCAGACGTTGTGGCTACTCGTGTGAAACCCGTTCCGAAGGAGTCTGATTCATTTTTATATCATATAGATTTTAAAGGTGGAAAATTAAAAGGAATAGAAACACCCGCAGAGTTAGAGGCAATTATAACAGCTACCGAAAACGGAACAATTTCTGATATAGTGATTCAGAAAATTCCTGATACGGAAAAATGGAGATGTAGTTTTAAATTGAGTCATAAAGCTAATGCTAAACCAATTGAACTGAAGGCGTTTTTAAAAAAAGGTGATAGTGTAATCACTGAGTCTTGGACTTATACTCTTGACCTTTAAAAGTTTAACTTCTAATAATGAGGCTAATAGTAATTCTATTACAGAAAAAATTTATATAAAACTATTAGCCTTTGGAATTCGAGACCTTACGAGTGCTTATCAAATCATAGAGCAATTTAAAAAAAATTCTACTAGTTCAGAAAATACTCTAATTGATATAGCGGTATATGAGTATTTGTCGAAAAACAAAATTTCTAAAGAGGATTTTCACGCAAAACATATTCTATCTCTAACTTCTTTGGAGAATAAGAATTTAGATCATAATTCAATCAACATGTTATCCCAATTAGACAAACTATTTCCCAAAAAAAATAAGGTGAGTAGCATGACTCCTAATCCAATTCATTTTGGTCCTCTGGAAGGTTTTCTCTCAAGTTCATTTTCAAATATTGATCTAAGAACACTTGTGGTGACGATTGGTTTTTGGATAATTGTGTATGGTTTAATCATCTACTATCTATATCTCTAAATTATGAATAGTAATCTTGGTTCAAAAATTTACACAGCAAGAATTGTCGCATTCTTAGCTGTAATAAATTTAATTTCCGGTTATGGAATGATTTTACTCTGGGATTATTTTTCGATTAGAGAAATGTCCGTTTTTAAATGGATTGTTTATGCGATATTCGTAATTTTATTTACGAATCTTTCCTACGGAACTACCGTTTCAATTTTTGGATTTTGGAAGTTAATTACTGGCGGAGATCGATTTCGGATAACAAAGAATATCCGCTATGGCGAAAATTTACTAATAGAAAAAATTCCAGTCGCAATTGTAATGCCTATCTACGGGGAAGATATGAATTCTGTTTTTTCTAGAATTGAAGTTATGTACAAATCTATTTTAGAAAAATCTAATACTGAAAATTTTGATTTTTTTATTCTAAGTGATACGCAAAGTTTGGATAAGTGGGTTAAAGAAGAAACAGCCTATTTCGAATTATGCAAAAAAATAGACGCCTTTGGCAGAATTTTCTATCGAAAACGAAAAATAAACCTCAATAAAAAAAGTGGTAATATTGCCGATTTTTGTAGAAGATGGGGAAACAAATATCGCTACATGATTGTTCTAGATGCAGATAGTCTCCTTACCGGAGATTGTATGTTGCAACTAACAAAACTAATGGAAGAAAATCCAAGTACTGGGATTATACAAACCTCACCCGAAGTAATTAATGCAGAAACAAATTTCCAAAGATTGATGCAATTCTCCGGTAAAATTCATAGTGGTATATTTGGAGTTGGCGCAAATTACTGGCAGTTAAACAGTTCTCCTTTTTGGGGGCATAATGCTATTATCCGTTTAAAGGCATTTATGGAAAATTGTGGTCTTCCAGCTTTACCGAAGTTAGGCGCTGTTGGAGGAAGAATTCTAAGTCATGATACAATCGAGGCAGCTCTAATTCGTAAAGCTGGTTACTCTGTTTGGTTTGCTTATGATTTGGAAGGAAGTTATGAAGAGTCTCCGCCTAACATAATTGATTCTCTGAAACGAGACCAACGATGGTGCCAAGGGAATTTACAGCATTTTTGGTTTTTATTTGCGAAGGGTCTTAAATTTACGAGTAGAATTCATATTTTGCTTGGGATACTTTCTTACTTTTCTTCTCTGCTCTGGTTTATTTTTTTAGTTTGTATATTCTTTGTTTATATTGAGGATCTGCGGTTTTATAGACTTGCACTAGGTCCTGAAAGATGGAAAGAGTTTTGGGATTTTATCTATTTTAGTAAGGCTGTTAAGTTGCAGGTTTTTTCTATTGGAGTTTTATTTTTTCCTAGATTTTTAACTTTAATTTATACAATTTTGAAACTGGATTATCTGAAATATTCTAGCGGTATATTTCATTTTGCCTTAAATTATACTTTAGAGTTCCTTTTTAGTTTTCTGCAAGCACCTATTTTGATGTATATGCATAGTAAATTCATATTGCTTACTTTGGTTGGAGTAAAGATTGAATGGAAAGCTCAAAATAGATCAACGGAAACCACCCCAGGTTTTTTTGAGATCCTGAATACATTTTATATATTAAGTTTATTTGGTATTATCCTTGGGACTTTTTTTTACATGCAGGTAATAGGACTTTTTTATTGGATGATGCCTATTTGGGGGAGTTGGGTAATCTCACCTCTACTAGTTTATTTTACCGCAAAAAAAGATAATAGTAAAAAATCATTTTTGCAAGAGGAGAAATTTGTCCAACATAAAGATGTATTATCTCTTGAAAAAGAAATCCAATTAAGGCAGCATAGTATTATGCGAACTAAAGATTTTACAGTGGATTCACTATTTTTAATTTCAGTTGATCCTTATTACAATGCGCTACATTGCTTTTTACAAAAGGCTTCTGTTCGTTTGCCGCAAAAAAGAATTGTATACGGGGAGAATTTGATAGATAAACTTTTAAAAAATGGATATGAATGTTTAACTAAAAAAGAATTACAAATTATTCTTTATGACTCAAGGTTTATGAAAATTTTATATTCTAAATTTTGGGAACTTCCAACTTCAGTTCTACACCCGTGGTGGAAAGATAATTTTACAAAATATAAACTGGGAATTCTAGAAAACGTGAATTCAACGTGAATTCGATTTAAGAGAGTAATCTCCCGTTACATCGAACTGACGTTAATTAGTCTCATGGAAAAACTTTTTCTAACCAATAAATACCTACTTCTAATTTATCTATAAAATGTAAAATTGGTTTTTCATCAGGGAGTGTGATCCCATGAGCTATCCCCATTGTATTTTGAATGATATTTGCTTCTGCCTTTTGAAGAGACCACGGTAAATGATGAATATCCCCTCTAAAAATATTCCCCTTTTTATTAGAAGCATATAGGGAATAACGCTCTGTTAGCCAGTGCTCAAGGTTTCCTTTTTGTGCAAAGTATATTTCACTGGTCGGTTTATAAGACATCTCAAGACAAGCATCTTCTCCTCGTTTGTCCTTTCTTTTGGAAAAATACTGGATTTGATTTTCTTTCTTTTCGCAAATCATTTCTGCATTAAAATAGGGGAGATGAAAAAACGTTCGAGCTATTTCTACGGCTAATGGGTTACCGGCATCTAGACTAAAAAACCAAACTCCCGGTTTACCTTTATAGGTGATGTATGTTCTAACATTTAATTCAGGAAAAGCGGAAATCCATGGGAGCGCAGGAAATAACCGAGGGCGAATTCCTTCCATTCTAAATGGGACAATTCCTATCCATGCTTGGTTTTCAAAAAGATCTAATTCTAAAGGATAAGGAATTTTTGATTGCAGCAAATCCCGATTAACCTTCCAATGCAGGAAAAGTAAATCTCTCCATACCTGTTTCATCACCCATGGTTTGCTTGGAAGTGGATAAGGTCTGTGAGAAATAGTATTAAAAATTTCTTTAAACCTTGTGCTCAATTTATTTATCCCACTTGAATCTTCAAGCCGTCGTCTATATCGCCCATTTGGCTTGTAACAGAATTACCAGTAATTGCAACTAGGACTGTAAAAATTCCAATCCTCCCAACGAACATTACTATAGAGTAGATGATTTTTTCCAAATCAGAAATATACGGTGTAAGCCCCAAAGTAAATCCGACAGTCGAAAAAGCAGAAATTACCTCAAAAACAATAGAAATTAATACATGGGAGCTAGTCATTGTTTGCCCGGTATGAATAAGCGTTAGTAGAAATGTCACAACTACTAAAGTAGTAGTTGCTAAAAAATAAAGACGTATACTTTGCGCTACAGAACGTTTGGATACTAGTTGTTTATAAATTTCCACTTTACTTTGCGAGTTGATGACGTTACCTAAATATTTCATGAAGATAACGAAGGTAGTAATTTTGATTCCGCCGGCAGTTCCTTGCGGTCCTCCCCCTATGAACATAAGGCTACAGATGATTACGATAGAGGAATCTAGAATTCCCCCCATATCGAAAGTGTTAAATCCAGCAGTCCTTGAGGCAACAGATACGAATAGAGAATTTACAAACTTACCAGTAAAAGATAAATTTCCAATCGTGAGTGGATTATTATACTCAATTAATAAAAAGGAAATTGTACCGAAAGTAATTAATATAATTGTTCCAATGAGGATAATCTTTGTTTGTACACGGTTGGATTGACCTAGTAGAGATTTATTATAACTAGCTATTTGATTTTCTGTCCAAAAAGAAAGTCGTGTTAGTAGAAAATAAATAGGGGATGGCTCCTCTCCACTAATTGCTTTTATCATCAAGTGAGTTTCACACCATACTTCAAATTTAGATGTGATTTCGTTTAGAAATTTGAGAAGTAATTTTTCGATGAAGATTACTACCGGAAATCCAATTCCACCCATGATGATTAAAAATATAATTACAGAAAGACTGCTAAAATCATCTCTTAAAAAAATAAGATTATCCGTGATAGAAAAACCTGCGTTATTAAATGCAGAAATAGAAGTAAACAGGCTAATAAAAAATCTTGAATGAACGTTAGGCGGTAGTTCATCAGGAAGTGTGAAATATAAAACCATAGCACCAATTAGTTCAATTGTAATAGAAATATTAAAGATAGCGATGATTAGTCTAAGTACGCGCGGATGTTCTAGAGTATCCTCGGTTTTATTTTCATCTTTCAAATCCGCATCTAAAACTTCGAATAAAAATTCTTGTAGTTTTGTGTTTCGAGATAACCCTTGGATAACCATGTTTCCAATTAATACGGTAAATACAATTATCCCAAGTCCACCCGCTTGGATGAAGATCATTAGAAGAAGCTGACCTGCGAATGAAAAATGACTTATATCAACAGGAGAAAGTCCAGTAACACAAAAAGCAGAGGCAGAAATATACAATGCATTCGCATAATCTAAATTTGCCTCTACAAAGAAAAGTAGAAATGACCCAAAAAGAATCGCTAATCCGAAACTTAGGCTAACTGCCCTTGCAACAGAAAGGGATTTTATGAAACGAAATATTCTATAGATAAAACTACTGGGTTCGTCCATAACGATCAGGCATTTTCTTCAATTTCTTCATTTTCTTGTTCTTCTTCGCTACCTTCCTCATCGTCAAACTCGTCGTCGGAGCTCGAAACGCTCGAGTATTCCGGCTTAATATACGCATATTGTGTCGGTTGGGAAAAAAGGAAACGAGATGTGGAAACTAAAATAATCAGGGTAAGAAAAATTTCTTTCATGGTTGTCTATTTTTTTAGAGGTAGGATTACTGTAAATTCAAGATTTGCAATGTCATCTATCGGATTCATCATACTTTGGTACACCATACCGTAATCTTTGCGGTTAATTTTAATTGTGCCAGAATATTTTTCGGATTCTGAAGTCCTTGTTAAAACAGCTTGGAATTGGTATTCCTTGGCAATTCCTTTCAGGGTAAGTCTACCTTTTCCGGTGACGATTTCTCCTGATTCGGTTAAGTTTAAAATTTCAAATTCTGCCTTGGGAAATTTTTGAACATCAAAAAAATCCTCGTCTCGTAAGTGATTGTCGCGGAGTGAATTTCCTGTATCAATGGAAGCTACATCAACTTCTACAATTCCAGTTCCTAATTTTCTATCTTTGATTAATAAAGAGGATTTTTTAAAAAGACCTTTGCCTAAACCGAATCGAGTATCAATGGAAAATTTCAGCTCTACTTTTATTTCTTCTTTTGTTTGGGAAAGGACTGGTAACAAAGCAAGGCAGGCTGTCAAAAAAAACAAACTAAATCTGGTGGTCATTTCGTGTCTCCGTATATTCCATTACCGTAAAATCTTAGATTCTACCCTGTATACTCAAATTTCGGACTGAATATCCAATCCGAAATTCACACGTACGTAATTTGGAGAAAATTTATAAGGATCTAAAATTGATTACTACTAATTTGCCTGTTTCTACGGAGATTTGTCGGAAATTTTTTCCACCCATGGCTTTACTAGTATTTGATTTAAATTCAAAATCATATAATCCCGGCTCTAGAAAAACACGACGAACCTGGAAATTGGACGGCAGTGTTCTCCAGCAGCGCAAATCTGGCTTAATCGTGGCAGCAACTCCTGCTCCAGCAGCAGCACCAGCAACGGCACTTATGATAGCACCTATAATGCTAGCGGCGACTTCAGCTCCTCCGTCATCTCTACCACCTCTTCCTTTGCTTGCGCTTTCCGCCGCCTTACCTGCTGCATAAGCAGCAACTGCTGCCACGGCAACTTTCGTAGCAATAGAGGCAATATTTTTTGTAACTAAAGTAGTATAGTTTTCGTTAAAATTTGCGATAGCTGTTTCCGAATAATCGTTGTAAACCTTTGTGTTTGTGAGCATAACGCCATTGGCATAAATATCTATAGGATTTGCTTTTTGCTCTTCTCGTTTTTTATATTCGGGAATTGGATTTTCTGCGTTGGAAACCATTGCCATCACAACACCAAGAGAGATACCTTCATTTTTCATATTTCTTAAAGCGGCTTCTAGTGCTTTAGCAAGGGCTTCTTGGATCATTGGTTCGTTGATGATTTTTCCTTTTGATTCTTTCGTTGCTGCTTTTCCTGCTTGGTTGATAATTAATACTTCTGCCAAATCAGTATTGTACGGAATTGGTTGTAAATTCGTATTGTATGCTTTAATATAATTTCTACCTTCCGCGAATTTAGCTTGGTCTCTAGTATCTCCCTCCTTGACGGCTAACACATAACGGTCAGCTAAAATTTCTTTATTGTCGGGGTTAATCTCCATTATGTTCTTGTAACTGACTCGAGCATCATTATACGATTTTAATTGCTCTGATACAACTGCGTCAACATAACGTGCAAAGAGATTCTGTTTGTATTTAGAATCCATTACCTTCATGTCTTTGAGTTCAAAGTCTACTTTTTTAAAATATCTTTTGGAATCTTCTACTTTCCCAAGCATAAGATAGTTTAATGACATATAGAGTTTGATTAAAACTCGTTCAAAACTTTCTCCTTTGTAATTACTTTCATTATCAGAAAGTAAAAAAGCCAAGGTTTCTTTTGACATACTAGTTTTTAAAGTATCTGCAATTAAATCTGCTTCTTGAAAAACTTTGTTACTAGTTTCATAATCCCCTTTCGTATGGAAAACGGTGCCAGCTTCCATTAGATAGAGTAATTCGTCTTTTGTTTTGGCATCTTTGGCAAGTGCTCTCAGTTCAGGAATGGCAGTATCGTAATTTTCCTTATAAAAAGCATCTTCCGCTTTTTTGACTTTCTCAATGTAATTAGAAGCACAATAGGAAACTAACCCAATGAGAAGGAGTAGACTAAAATACTTTAAGTATTTCATTTTACCAGCCAGTCCCTCTATTGCTCACAGCTTGTTTGCGATAGATTTTTTTATTGCTAAATTCAACTGCCAAAGTTTCCACATTTAGTAATTCTACGTTGAGTACTTGCTCTACAATTTTGTCACCTTCACTTCGAAACATATCTTCCGTAATGGAGGTTCTAATAAAGTAGTTGGGTGACTTTAAGTTAGCCGCAGAAAGATCTGTTCCAAGCATTTGACTGAGTTTGATTTCTTTTAGTTGTTCAGCTCTTTTCTCTGTACGAATGGTGGTAATTTTTCCGGAAAGCATTGTTGCCACTAACGCATTTTCAAACACATCTGTTGCGATTTGTTCGGAGGTATCGTTTTTAGTTTGCAGGATGGCAAGAGCTATCCCTTTCGGATTTGGATGTTTTTTGAAATGAACGATAATGTCTTTTCCGATTTTGTCAGCTGCAATTTCTAATTCTTGTCTGGTTAAACCACCGCTATCACTTACACGGTCTTCTTTTTCGTCTAGTCGTTTTGGACCAGAGCTACAGGTTTGAAACAGGAAAACGGAAAGACTAAGGGTTAATAAAATTCGAAACATGAATCACTCCAAGTTTTAGTTTTTTTGCTGAATAAAAAAGAATTTGTCCAAATCGTCTTTTATAGAGCAAGTGTGATAATCTTTACAAGTTGTTCGATTTTATCAACATTTTATTTTTATAGATTTCGGGATTTTGGAAGAAGATTTTACCACCCGCCAAGGCTATGGACACCGAGAGCACCGATAAATGCCGATAGTATGTTGCTTGGGTTATTACATTCGTTTTCGTTTCATAACGTGCCAGTCGGTCATTGAGCGGAGTCGAAATGCCACTTTTACTTAAAGTTGTTACTTCGACGAAACTCAATGTTCACTCCCTAAGGTCGTTCCAAAATGCTCAGTAACCGTCAAAGTTTATTTTAGCTCGACGGTGTTCATCGGTGGTAATCTTTTTTACATTGCGCTTAGGTTTAGGTCTAGGTTGATTTCGTCTTTGATGAGGTTGTCTGGTTGACCAGGGTAAGTGATGCCCCAGAGTTGACGATTGATGTTAAAATTAGCTGTAGCGGAAACTGGTTTTTTATCAGTACCGTAGTTAATTTTTGCAGGGAAAGTTACACCTTTGGTTACGTCTTTGATGGTAAGATTTCCTGTGATAGAAACTGTTCCATCTGCGCCTTCAGTAACAGATGCAATTTCAAATGTAGCTTTTGGGAACTTTTCTACATTGAAAAAGTCTTCGCTTTTTAAATGACCTTCTAGTTTTGCTTTCATTTTTGCGTCGTCTTTCATGTCTTCATTGTCAATAGTAGCCATATCTAGGGAGAATTTTCCGCCAACTATTTTGTTGTCTTTTACGAGGATATTTCCAGAAGAAAGTTTCACTGTTCCGTTGTGTTTTCCTTTTAATTTGGTTCCAATCCACTTTACAGTAGATTTTGTAAGGTCCAAACCAACGCTAGTTCCTTCTACTTTTACTGATTCAGTAGGTTTAGAGGTCTCTGCTTTCGGGGCGTCTGGTGCTTTTTCGCAGTAGGTTAGCCCAAGTGCGAGGGTTAGAATTAATAAATTTTTCATAAAAATGTCTCCTTTAATAGTTCGATGTTTAACTATTTTCTCCATCCTAGAAAAGCCTCTCCTAAAAATCAAGTTCTTTTTTCTACTTGTTTGAATCGAATACTCATGGAAAGTGAATTTTGGTTTGAGTGATTTTACGTATAGGAGTGGAATTATGGAAAAATTTTGGAATGGTTTTGGGGACTTTTTAAAAAAAAGTTTTTCAGGTTTGCAGTTTATTTCGATTATCGTATGGCTTCTCTCATGGTACGTTGTGACTACCTGGCTTGTGCTTGGAACTTTGAGTTCTCACCAATTCCAGCAGCGGCTAACAAACGTTGTAGACAAAGAGACTAAGAGGAATTATTCTGTACCTGCCCTTTTGCGTCTTTCCAACCAATACGAAAAAAACCAAATTCAAATAAAAGAAATCAAAACTCGAATCTACGAACTTCTAAAAAAACTAGAAACATCTGATCGAAAGCTAACCGTATTAAAAGTAGAACGCACTACTTACGTTGCCAATTTTTCCGACCTATCGAAGAATCTGAAATTAGAATTTGCAGACGTAAAAACACAGTATTCCAATCTTCTAACACAAATGTCTCCCGCAAAAGATTCTAAAGAAACAAAAGATGCTCCACCGGTTAATACCAATACTCCCACAACAGCAAACCCACCGACTGGAATTAACAACCCGGACAAAGTATTACAGATATTAGCCGATAAACACGAAGAAAATTTAAAACAGTTAGATAAACTAATTACCAGTCTAGAGGCTAATCAAAAAAACCTCGCACAATCGGAAAAAGAAATTTCTGAACTTCTAAAAGGTTTATTAAGTGCAGTAGAAGAATTAGAAGTAGCCGAAGTAGAAGAAGCAAAAATGGATAGCAACGAACTGAGAGATTTTTTAGTGGAACTTCGTTATTTAACTAGGCTACGGTTTGATATTTTAGCAACCATGCCAGCACAGTTACTTACTCTTATCCTCACTCTGTCGATGGGCTCTCTTGGGAGTGTGATTTTTTTAACTAGAGAATTATTTAGAGAAGGGGAAAAACATTCTATCAATTGGTATATATTCCGTCCATTCCTGGGAATGGTTACGGCTATTGCGATTTTTGTGCTTGCGAAGTCGGGGCAGTTAGTAATTTCTGATGGAGGAAATGCTGATTCGAGTAAAATGTCTGAAACCTTAAATCCATTCTTTGTTTCGTTTCTCGCTATTATCTCCGGCGTATTATCAGAACAAGCTTATGAAAAAATTCACAACACAGGAAAGTCATTTTTTCAGACAGGTGTAGGAGAAAATGCAAGATGGGCTGTTCATTTGCGAAAAATTATGGAAACACAAGGAAAATCCGTTTCCGAAGCAGCGAAGTATTTGAGCCAATCCAATGAAGTTATCCAAGACTGGATGGACGAACAAGCTCCCGTTCCTGAAAATTCCCAGAAAATTCTAGCGGCTTGGCTAAATAAACCAGGAAGAGAAATATTTAGCGACCAATCACCAGTAGCCCCTAAGAAGGAATCATGATAGCAATCGAATTAAAAAATGTTACCAAAAATTTTAAAGACCTAACTGCGGTAAATGACCTAAGTGTAAAAATCAACCGTGGAGAATACGTAGCCTTACTCGGACCGAATGGTGCGGGTAAAACAACGTTAGTCGAAATGATTGAAGGAATTCAAAAGCCGGATAAAGGCGAAATTCGAATTCTGGGAAAAGTTTGGAAAGACAGCGAACAGGAACTAAAAAATAAATTGGGATTTTCTTTACAAGAAACTCATTTTATTCCTAAACTCACTGTTGAAGAAACTATAAAACTTTTTTCTAGTTTTTATACTAAGACAGATAGAGCCTCTGAAATTTTAAATATCACTGGACTTGCGGCAAAAAGTCAAACATTCGTAGAAAATCTTTCTGGTGGACAAAGACAAAAATTGGCATTAAGTATTGCTCTCATCCACGACCCAGAGATTTTAATTCTAGACGAACCTACAACCGGACTTGATCCGACGGCTCGGAGGGAAATATGGAATATTCTCCAAGAGTTAAAAAGTCGATCGACTACTCTGATATTAACCACACACTATATGGAAGAAGCTGAGTATCTATGTGATAGAATTTTAATTATGAACCAAGGGAAGTTTATTGCCCAAGGGAGTTTGGAAAGTCTACTAACCGAATACCAACTTGGGGAGATAATCGAATTTAGCCTCACTGGATCTAAAAAAGAATTTTCCCTAAAAAAAATGAATGGGATGAAAGAGTTTGAATGGAATCCTGAAACAGGGCAGGGCAAACTAGTTGTTCATGATATTGTAAAAACAATGCCGATTTTACTCGATAAAATTAAAAAGGAAAAATTCCGTTTGGAAAAATTTGAATGTAGAAAAATGACTTTAGATGATTTATTTCTTTCTATGACAGGAAGGAGATTAGATGCTTAATACCGTTTACCAACTAGTAACCGCTGAATTCAAAGGATTTTTTAGAAACCCGGGAATTATTTTTTGGGCAATTGGTTTTCCTTTAATCATCGCAACTATTTTAGGATTTGCTTTTTCCAAAAAACAAGAAGTGAACCGAAATGTGGGGGTAGTGATCTCCGATTCGGACAAAACTACTTTAGAATCTCTTCAAAACAAAATTCCGGATAATGACAGTTATGCTAAGTTTACCTTTATCCCAATGAGTTTAGAAGAAGCAAAACTTGCCATGAAAAGAGGGAAAATTGCCCTTTATATGGAGAAATATAGCCAGGTGAGAAAAGTTCCTTTTAAAGGCTACAGGTATTATTTTGATTCCAATAATAGCGAAAGTTACCTGACTTACTTACTTTTAGATCGAATGTTAATTGGTGTAAAAAATCCTACAAATCAAGTTACACAGCTTTCCAGCAAAGGCGATCGTTATATAGATTTTTTAATCCCGGGACTTCTCGCTTTGGGGATAATGAACTCTTGCCTCTGGGGGACAGCGTGGAGTCTCATGGATATGCGAAGTAAAAAACTTTTGCGACGTATTATTTCTACACCCCTTCGAAAACCAGTATTCTTGTTCTCTCATTTTCTTGCACGTTCTGTTTTAAGTAGCATTGAATACCTTATTTTAATTTTGTTTTCGTATTTTGTATTTAGCGTAGAAGTTCAGGGGAGTATACTGGGATTATTCATTCTATTTTTATGTGGAAATTTTGCCTTTAGCGGTATAGCAATATTTGCCTCATCGAGAGCAACTAATTCCCAAATCGCAAACGGCGTAATCAATGCAATTTCTTTTCCTATGATGTTACTTTCCGGAATATTTTTCTCTTATCATAATTTTCCAGATTGGGCAACATCTATTATCCGCTTTTTTCCACTTACCTTACTTGCCGATTCTATCAGAGCTGTTTATATCGAAGGAGCGAATTTAATTTCCATTGGGTTTCCTTCTTTGATTTTACTTTGTATTGGGTTTGTGTTTTTTGGAATTGGATTAAAAATTTATAAATGGGATTAATTTTTAAATGAAGATTTTAGCTTTGTTTTGTTTATTTATCTCCTTTAGTGTTATAGCACAAGAGAATCCAGAGAATTATGTAGAGCCTTTGCCGATAAAAAAAGAGGCTCCGGCTAAGAGTCCCAAGTTGGCTGCGTTGCTTGGAGTTGTTCCGGGTTTAGGGCAGGCGTACGTTGGAAATTACTATACTGCGGCGGGACAAAGTCTTTTGTTTATTGGACTTTATGACGCGGAAAGAAATTTTAGAAGGCAACCTGATTATATCAAGTTTAAGGACAGAGATGTTAAATTTAATTTGGAGGATGCGGTCGTTGGGTATGAATTACAAAAGAACGGGTGGGTTTACAATGATTTGCCGTATCGGGCAGCCGTTCGGTCAAATGAAAAATACCAAGATTTAGATTATCCTCTTTTTTCAGAAACGAACTTTGATCGAGATATGCGTCTCTGGAAAGAAAAAAAATTAGCTGAGGAAAATACATTACTCAAATACGGAGAGTATTCTCGTTCAAGTCGCAACACTGTGAATGCGGATACTTTAAATAATCCGATACTTTCTACCATGATGTATTCAATTTATTCTTCGTATCGAGATGCCGGGGGGATAGGAGAAGAAAGAAAATCGGAAACTATAAATGAATTAGCATACTCTCCATTTAATTATAAAGTTTTACGAAAACCAGAAGTCGGAATGGCAATTGCAGTATTAGCGGCTTTCATTGGTTTTGGGGCAAATAGCGGTGATCCTATTTTAGTTCCGACAAGTGTGAAACGAGATGGCTCTTTGTATGGTAAGGCTTTTATTGATGGAATGTCACCAGGAATAGGAGAGGAAGCATTTTTTAGAGGTTACTTAAATCATTCTCTTAGTACAAGTTACGGACCAGTAGCCGGTATTGGGACATCTTCGGTTTTATTCATGTTAGCCCATGAGGGAAACGAAGATGCTAGAGATGGGCGTTTAGCGCGTTTTTTAGCGGGTGTTTATTTTGGTTGGATTCATTATCGCAATGGGTATGATATTCGTCCAAGTATTGCGGTGCATTTTTGGAATAACTTCTTTATTGGACTTGCTATGATGTCTCAATACAAAGCAGATCCAAATTACGATAAGGGGCAAAGAGATGTTTACTTCATGCCAATTCAGTTTACTTTTAGTATGTAGGGAAAAATGAAACTTAATCGCTTGAAAATTTTTCTATTAGATTTGTTACGAAGTTATGGGTATTTCAGATTATTTTATTCTCAAAAATCCCTATTTGTTGCAAGGTTATGCCTCTTGCTAGTCTTAATTTCTTGCGATCTACCTGAACAAACAACAGAATCGAAGGACAATACCGATTTAGGATATGCAATTGCATTTAAGGCAAATGAATGTGGGAATTATCCGAATTATCCGCTTTATATTGCTTCTGGTTCTGCGAAACCTGCCAAAAGGGATATGCAAGCCTGTATTCTAACAATCATTATGCAAAAATGCCCTTTTGAACATTATCCTTATTATTGTGTAAAGATATTTAAAAACTTTGAATATGACATAGACTTCGAATTTAAAAACCCTTTAGATGAAAAGAAGGATTAACCGCTAAGAAAAAATTTTGATAAACTTCTCTGTGAACTTCGGTGCCTTTCGCGGTGAAAAAATTTTTCTTAATGAAATCAGGCGAAAGAGGATAGACCTTGCCAAATATGGGAATAAGGATAAAAAATGAAGAGTAATAATCGTCTTACTTTTGTGTTATTGGCATTTATTATTTTGATATGCGTCGCATTTCTTCAAATTTGTAGTTCGATTAATCAGGATAATCCACAAGCTTTATTTGAGATAGTATTTGCGGAGGGCGGAAAACGAAACCCAAAAATCGTATTTAAAAAAGAGGTAAATCTAGATTTAACTCCAGAGAAAGAATTTGTATATATCATTCGGAATGGAAATGAAGAAATTTTTGTAGTATTGAATGAGACAAAAAGGAATATTTTATTCAAAAAAGTTTTCACCCTTTTAAATATTGGTCCAATCGTTTATGATAGTGAGAAAAAAAAATGGGTAGCAAGCCCTTTTGAAATGAAACCGGATGCATTATATATAATTAAAAATCTACTTTTTACAAGACTAGGAAATGATTCTTATGATTCTATTTTTTTAGAAATACTTTCGGAAGAGCCTCCACTGGATTTATTTTCTGTTCCTTTAGTCTTTAGAAATTATAATTTAGTTTTCGATGGTTTTACTCTTTTTAAAGAGACAAAACTTCTCAAGGAACTAAATCGAATTCCTGTTTCCTATATACCAGAAAGAAACGGAATGCGTGTGTTATCCACCAAACCGACTTTTGATAAGTTTTATAATTTTGAGTAGTTTAATTTTCCCGACTTTCGAATATATTTTACCCGTACTTGCTGCTTCGATATTGAAAAACGGTTGAGTAGCGGGAATTTTTACGTGATAAATATACCTTTCCCCACAAGTCGTAATTAGGGGACTGTGGAATTCCTACCGCCGCCAAAAAGTAAGAGATTTTCTGAGCGAAATCTACAAAGTCGGCAATAAGTAGATATACCAAGAACGCGGAAATTGACATTCCAAAACTCACTCTGTAGAGTTTTAGTTCAGCCCAATCATCTAAGTTGGGTCTGAACGATACCTTGATTAAGTTTTGGTTTTTCTCTTGGTATTTCGTGGTATGATTACGGTAAGAAGGAATCATTCCATTTACGATATGAATTTTGTATTTAAAAAGTAAGTGGGTAATGTAAGCACGAATACCTTGGTGAAGCATAGCTTTTTCCATAAATCTTTTGTAATATTTTTCAGGAATTAAAAGAGTGGAATTAATTTCGATAAGCGGATTTATTTCTCGAGGAAAATGTTTTGTATGCGAAGATGCATTCACCCCATATTCATAGCCGTCTGCTTCAAAGCCAAAGTAATCTTCTTTAGCCTTAGTCAATTGCTCTTTTAGGTATTCATTGTAATCCATAAAAATTTATCTCCTTTCCTAATTTACTGGGTAAAAAAACGTAAAGAATGTGCGATATTTTCTCTTTTTTTTTCCCCGAATTTCAAAAAAGCATTTTTAAACTATTGATAATTTTATTGGATCTATTCTAGAGCATGCCAAAAATAAATTGTCTTTTCAAGCTTTGGTAAAATCCTTTACTTTCTACCAAAGGATTTTTCATGAAATCAATTATTTCCTATTTCGTTTATAGACCACTGATTGCAAACTTAATCATTATTTTTCTACTGCTTGCTGGGTCTTTGAGTTTACTCTTCATTAAGCGCGAAGCGTTTCCGAATGTCAATTTATACCAAGTTCGAATTTCTACTATTTTTCCAGGAGCGTCTCCGGGAGATGTAGAACAAAAAATTACAATTCCCATCGAAGAAAAACTTCGCGAAGTAAGTGGCTTTGATCGAGTAAGATCTATTTCTAGAAATTCGGAATCAGAGATAAATGTTACAGTCGATATTGATCATAAAGATCCTGACAAAGTTGTGGCTGACATTCGCCGTGCGGTTGACCAAGTAACCGATCTTCCTCCGCAGGTTAGAGACAAACCACTCGTAATCGAACAAAAGAGCAGTGATTTTCCGGTAATGGAAATTTCGGTGTATGGTGGGAGTAATGAAATTGAACTCCAAACAAATGCAAAGTATATCCAAGATGAGCTTAGAAAAGTAGAAGGTGTCGCACGCGTAGATGCATTTGCAAAAAGAAAAAAGGAGTGGCATGTACTTGTTAACCCTTCTTTAAAACAAAAATATTCTGTTGGATTTTCGGATATTATTTCTTCGATTGCGGAGCGAAACGTGAGTATCCCCGGTGGGTCGATTAATGCAGAGTATACGAAAGATATTCGTGTAAGTGGAGAATTTACAGAGATTACGGACTTAAATAAACTTCCAGTGCGTGCCAATGAATCTGGAAATCAAATTTTTATTTCTCAAATTGCTCGCTTAAAGGATACTTATGAGAAAGAAAGGACTCTTGCACGGACTAACGGATATGATGCTGTGAATTTACTCATCATTAAAAAGGAGCAATCTGATATTATCCGCACTGTTAAGAAAATTGAACAAAAACTTCCTTTTTTGAAGAAACAAATTCCCGAATCCATCCATATTTTAGAATTAAATAACGAAGGAACAAAAACTATAAATCGACTCAATGTAGTTACTACTAATTCCTTTCAAGGTTTAGTTTTGATCTTTATTGTTCTATTTATCTTTTTTAGCTTCCGTGATTCTGTTTTAACTAGTTTGTCTTTACCCCTTTCTCTTCTTGGTTCTTTACTCTTTATGCCGATTTTAGATATTTCCTTTAATTTAGTTTCTATGCTTGGAATTATTATTTCTCTCGGAATGCTGGTGGATAATAGTATAGTAATTTCGGAAAATATTTACACTCACAAATTAAAGGGACTGAATTCACAGGAAGCGGCTATTCAGGGTACATCAGAACTTGTAGTTCCTATTGTAGGCTCTTATTTAACTACTGTTGCCGCGTTTATTCCGATGCTTTCGATGAGTGGGATCATGGGGAAATTTATCTACCAAATTCCACTTATGGTAATTATTACTCTCACTATGAGTTTGTTTGAATCTTTCTTTTTACTTCCTGTTCGAATTGCTAAGTATGGTAAAGACAAATCAAAAGTAAACCCAACTATATTTGGAAAGTTGCGCGGCAAATTAGATGTATTCTTCGTCAATGTCATTGCAGGTTTTGAATCATTTACAAGAGTTTTAATTCGAAGGAAATATATTTCACTCATGATAATAGGGATTATATTTAATGCTTCTTTATTTATCTTAACTTTAATGAATTTTAATTTATTTCCCAAAGAAGGAGTAGAACAAGTAATTATCAAAGCAGAATTTCCTCCTTATTTTACTGCGAGGGAAACACTGGCTCGAATGCAATACGTTGAACCAATCTTAAATCGTATTCCTAAATCGGAAATCGTTGGTTACACGGTTAAAATTGGAGTGCAGCAAATTGACCCCACAGACCCACTTGCACGAGTAGGAGAACATTTAGGAATGGTACATCTATACTTTGTTCCCGAAAATCTACGCAAAAGAACGGCAGGCGAAATTATGGCGGAGTTAGAGGCAGAAATTCTTAAAATTCCGAATGCTGAAACCGTATTTATTGAAGAGTTGATTAATGGTCCTCCCATTGGTGCTGCTGTGACCGTTGCAGTGGAAGGTAAGGATTATAAAAAACTAAAAGAAATTTCGAAAGAGATGCAAGACATGTTAGCAAGCATAAAAGGAGTAAAAAATATTACTGATGATTATAAAAAAGGAAGAGAAGAAATAATCGTCGCACTCGATTCCACAAAATCAGCAACAACTGGAATTAGTGTAGCGACTACTGCCAATTTTGTGCGAAGTGCGTTTGAAGGAAACGAGGCTTCTAGATTTAGAATTGGAAAAGAAGAAGTTCGAATCAAAGTTTTAAATGACGACAAATACAGGATGTCGCAAAATGATATTAACAAGGTAAATATTATTAACCGCTACGGACTTCTCACTCCTATTTCATCTATTGTAAATATTCGAAGTGAGCAGGGGATCGAGGCTTTACTTCATTTTGATTTTGAAAAAGCTATTACAATAACGGCTAACGTAGACGAAAAAATTACCAGTTCCGGTATCGTGAATGGGAAACTAATTGAGAAATTTGCAGATATAGAGGCGAAGTATCCGGGTTACTCCGCAAAGTTTAGAGGGGAAGAAGAAGATACGAATAAATCAATGGCGTCCCTTGCAAGTGCTGGCGTTATAGCTATGTTTGGAATTTTTGCTATTCTTGCTTTAATTTTTAACAATACACTAAAACCGATTTTTATTATCATGTCCATTCCTCTCGGGTTAATCGGTGTTATCTTCGGATTTTTAATTTCCAACAAATCTCTAAGTTTTCTTGCGATGATAGGAATTATCGGGCTTGCGGGGGTAATTGTAAATACCTCTATTGTCCTAGTTGATTTTATAGACGAACTCCAAAAGAAGGGTATGGATAAATACGAAGCTCTAGTCAAGGCTTCTTCCGGTAGGTTTAGACCGATTATCCTCACAACCTTCACTACGATGGCGGGACTCATCCCAACTGCTTATAGTATTGGCGGATCTGATCCCGTTCTTGTTCCGATGACACTTGCACTTGCTTGGGGGTTGGGTTTTGGAACAATCGGTGCGCTTATCTTCATTCCAACTATTTTTTCCATTGGGTATGATGTGCGGGATAGATGGAAAGGGTTTAAGCGGTATTCAAAGAATGCCACAGAGGCACCGAGACACGGAGGGTAAGAGAGGTTTTGAATGCAAATTGATACGCCGTTAATTCATTTAGAGAATTCAGAAAATAATATTAGCATGAAACTTGGAATTGTAGATTACCAGTTTCCAGAACAAATAGGAAGCTACTGGGATAATAACTGGCTAAATATTAGAGTGACGGTAAAGCAGAATTCGAAACTTTTTGATAAAGTGGATGCCACACTGGTTACTAAAGATTTGACTCGTATTTATGCTTGGTTTGAAGCTTTGGCTAACAGTAATTTACCGGACTATGCAGTGCTAGATTTTATTGAGCCATGTTTGGGTTTTTCTTTTTTAGCAAAAACTGCAACAGAGGTAAGAATTTCTGTTAATCTAAGCCACGAATGTAAGCCAAAGTTTCGATTGAATCAATTTAAAATCCAATCAAATAGATGGAATATATTTTTTGGCTTATCTGAATCGGACTTTGAGAATATACTTAAAAATTTAAGAAAGGCTATTCAGTCTTATCCGGTAAGGAATTAGATTTTCATACAGTTCGATTACAAACCCTCACATCCTCACTACTAAACTTCTTTACTCATCCCCAGCTTCTCTTCAATGTCCTTCACTTTCTTCACAAGTTTGTTTAAGTTAAGAATATGTTTCACGTTAGCGCGGAATTTTTGGAATTCGATGAAAGTGAGATTCCAGTCCCAACCAGCGTAGATATCTTTTTTAGGTGGAGTATTACGCAAGCCGGAGCCTCCGGCAAGCATGGTTCCAGAAGGAAGTGTGATATGATCGGCTACTGCGCATGATCCGCTTATTTTACAAAAGTCTTCTACTACCGCACTTCCTGCAATTGCGGTAGCACCAGCGACTATTACATGTTTGCCTATTTTAACGTTATGCGCGATCTGAACATCGTTGTCAATTTTAGTTCCGTCTCCAATAAGAGTGTCATCAATTCCACCTCGGTCGATAGAAGTGTTAGAGCCAACTCTCACGTCATCTCCGATTACAACAGTGCCGACTTGCGGGATTCGATGTAAAATAGTTTTCACATCTACATAACGAAAACCTTCCGCGCCTATTGTTGTATTACCAAAACATATAAAGCGTTTACCAATCGTTACCCCATCAAAAATAACACAGTTAGGACCTATGAAAGAGTCGTCGCCTATAGTTACATTTTTTGCAATCTTTACTCCGTCGGAGATAATACAGTTTTGCCCGATTTTGGAATTTTCCCCGATGCTTACAAAGTTTCCTATATCTGTATTTTCTCCTACAACTGCTGAGGGGTGAATTACTATAAACTGCTCTCGTCTGCCGGTTGGTAAAATTTTTGGAAAGAATAAATCTAATACTGTGATTAGTGCGAGGTCAACATGATTTACTGCTAAAATTGGTTGTGAGAATAATGTTTCCCAACCGTGAAGTGTTATGATTGCAGTTGCTTTTGAATTACGAGCATCGTTTTGATATGATTTTTCACTTACGTAGGTGATTGAGTTTGGTTTATCCTGATGGAGAGTAATTACAGATTCTATTTGAATATTTTCTGGTTTGTCGGTATTGTAAATTTTCGAATCAGGAATTAGTTTCTGTAAATCAAGTAGAGTAATCATATACACCTCAAGTTGACAATTTCAAGACCGATGGATTTTGGCAATTACTTTAGATTCTTAATTTACCTCTGTGGCAAATCTTAATTGAGTAAGAACTTAGCCAATTCTCTGAGTGCAATTCCTCTATGGGAGACTGCGTTTTTTTCTTCTGGAGAAATTTGGGAAAACCGTTTGCCTAGCGGCGGATAAATAAAGATAGGATCATATCCAAATCCGTTTCCGGTTTCGTCGTAGTCTTCAGCAAGTAGACCTTCGCATTTTCCTTTGAAGAATCTTGTTCCATTTTCATCAGTATAAGCGATTGAAC
>JAGOHK010000179.1 GCA_017996175.1 Leptospiraceae bacterium | reverse complement strand
GGTAATTCGTTTTCGAAAATTGTTTTTAAATCTAAATCCTCAGTTTTCACTACATCAAATAGAACCCAAGTTAGTTTTCTTTCGATTCTAAATTTTCTAACATTTTGCTCGGAGTTTTCTTCATTTGTAAAAGAAACTGGAATTTTAGAATTTTCCAAGGAATACTTGTAAGTCGCACAGTTAATAGAGACAAGAATCAAAAATAACGAGAGGATAATTTTATTTCTTTTTAACATTTTTATTTACCTTCTTCTTTTCGTCTTTCTTCTCTTCTGCTGGAGTCTCTAAAGATTTAGTTTCTTTGCTTTCTATTTCCTTTGGCAATTCTAATGATTCTGATTCTTCTTTTTTGGGAGGGGCGGCAAATTCATATAAGTCTCCTTTGACTTTTACAGAATAAAGCCGAACGATTCCTAGCGTGCATAAATCCGTAATGCTATCCAGAAAATCGTATGTTTCGGTTAACGCAAGGTTGCCGACAGCCTCCGTTTCGGGAGAGCGCAGTATTGGACTCAATAGAGTATCTAAATCCTTATTGTAGACATGCCAGATTCCCCAAAAAAGATTTACTCTTGTATGTGATAGTTCAAATCGCTTTTTGAGTTTATACCCATCTTCCTCGGAAAAGGAAGTTATGCGAACTTTATGGTTTACATTTTTTAAATAGTAGTCAGTCTTTGCACAATTTAACACAAAGAATACTAGAATAACTAAAAAGTATTTTTTCAATTCATTTCTCCTTTCTAAATTAATTACTACTATATTGAAAATTGCAATACCTTTAAATCTTCAAGTATTTTTTCAGATTTTTTTTGGCTTAATTCTTTTGGGGAAAGTATTTTAACCTGAGTGGATAATCAGTATTATTCGGAAGGAATTAAATGGGTCAACAAAATGCTAGGTGAAATCCTACGGAGAACCAAGTGTATTGTTTTTTTTTAAAGATTCGATTTTTTTTCTAATTGACTTTTTACAATTATTTAGACAGGAAATACAAAGTAGTAAAAATTAAATTGAAAAAGGAAAAATAAAACTATGAAAGCTAAATTCTTAACACTTATCTTCACAATCTTCTTCTCTCTTCCAGTTGGTCTTTTTGCTGGTCCTCTTGACGGAACTTGTATCGCACTTGTCCACGGTATTCTAGGATTTGATGACACACAGGGTCTTGCAGGTGGTCTAGTAAAATACTGGGGCGGTCTTGATGGTTATTTGCGTTCACAAGGGGCAAAAGTAACTACACCTGGCAGTTCTCCGCTCAATAGCATTGCAGTTAGAGCACAGTTAACAAGAGACAATTTAGTTCCTTGGATGGCTGCGAATAGCTGTACAAAAGTACATTTAATTGGTCACTCACAAGGTGGTCTTGTAGTTCGGTACATGGCTTCTAATACTACTTTAGGATTTAAATCCAAGGTAGCTACAGTTAGCACTGTGGATGCTGTTCATAAAGGAGCTCCTTTAGCTGATATCGTTCTCGGAATTATTCCTAGTTGGTTGCAACCATGGGCAAATACTGCACTTGGATTGTTTTCTCAACTTTTTTATGGAAAAAAACCAATGGATGTTATCGCAATGGGAAAATCACTCGCTGTTAGTACTGTGAATTCGTTTAACACCGCTAATCCCAATGCTGTAGGAATGAAATACTATTCTTATGCAAATGCAATGGCTTGGGCAGATCCAGTTCAACATATACTTATGGCACCTACTCATCCAATTACTTGGGCTGGTGGTATATGGTATGGTCTTGGTGGTTCCAACGATGGAGTGGTTCCTTTTGAATCTCAAAAATGGGGAACATTTAAAGGTTCTGCTTCTGCTTATTGGTATGCAACAGGTATCGATCACTTGCAAGCTACTAATCTAGAATGGAGTGGTCAAAACTTCTTTGATGTTACTGGCTGGTATTTAGGTATCGCACAAACTGCAAAAGCAGGTCTCTAATTTTTTTACCACGGATGGACACGGATGAGCACAGATAAAAGATTTATCCGTGTTCATCTGTATGTATCCTTGGTAATCTTTCAACCTTCAAAATAGGAATATAATTAGATAAGCGGATAAGACTGATTTTCCGGCAGAATCTAAAAATTTGCAATGTGCAATTCTAATCAATAAACTACTGTCTCAAATAACTACAGTTTACTCAATAAATAGAGTTAATTTAGAAAAAAATTACGCTTCATTATTTTTTTTGTTGACTTTCGAAAAAATAAAAAATAGAGAAGTACTAGTATGCAAATACTAAAAATTGAAAAAGGAAAATAAAACTATGAAAGCTAAATTCTTAACACTAATCTTCACTCTCTTCTTCTCTCTTCCAGTCGGTCTTTTTGCTGGTCCTCTTGACGGAACTTGTATCGCACTTGTCCACGGTATTCTTGGATTTGATGATAGACAAGGTCTAGCAGGTGGTCTCGTAAAATACTGGGGTGGCCTTGACGGTTACCTTCGTACACAAGGTGCAAAAGTATTGACACCAGGAAGTTCTCCACTCAATAGCATTCAAAAAAGAGCTGAGTTAACTAGAGACAATCTCTCTCCTTGGATGGCTGCAAATGGATGTGCAAAAGTACATTTAATCGGTCACTCTCAGGGCGGACTTGTAGTTCGTTACATGGCTTCTAATACTACTTTAGGTTTTAAGTCTAAGGTAGCTACAGTTAGTACTGTGGATGCTGTTCATAAAGGTGCTCCTTTAGCTGATATCGTTCTTGGAATTATTCCTAGTTGGTTACAACCTTTCGCAAACACTGCGCTTGGTTTGTTTGCACAACTTTTTTATGGAAAAGCTCCGATGGATGTTATCGCAATGGGAAAATCACTCGCTGTTAGTACAGTAAAATCGTTTAACACTGCTAATCCAAACGTATCTGGAATGAAATACTATTCTTATGCAAACAAAATGGCTTGGGCAGATCCGATTCAACATTTACTAATGGCTCCTACTCACCCAATTACTTGGGCAGGTGGATTGTACTACGGTCTTGGTGGTGCAAATGATGGAGTGGTTCCTTTTGAGTCTCAAAAATGGGGTGCTTTTAAAGGTGAAGCTTCTTCTTATTGGTATGCAACAGGTATCGATCACCTGCAAGCTACTAACCTAGAATGGAGTGGTCAAAACTTCTTTGATGTAACTGGCTGGTATTTGAATATTGCAAAAACTGCAAAGGCAGCATTGTAATAACGGAAAGAGCGTCGAATAAAAATTCTGATTTAGGGGTAATTAATAATTCCCTCTAAATCAGACCTTCTTACAAAAATAGATTTCATATAATTTGAAATTTTAATCTAAAAATTCACTAAGCTTAAATCTTCTTTTACTAATAAAATAAATTTTCAGGACAATCATACCATGGATAAAAAAGTTTCTATTGGAATTATAGCATTAGCACTCGTACTTGTTATTTCTTACCTTGTATTTGGCGGGAGTCCTTCTAAAAAAAAGGGTTCTGCAAATAGCGGAGAAGAGATGAATGATGGTAAATCACAAGTAGGCAGTAGTACTACCCAACCTTTTGGAGATCAATCTGGACTTTGGGATGAAGCGTTGTCCCCCTTTCAAGGAACAGAGAAGAAAGGTTACTTAGAATTAATCGCAGACTTAAAATCAGGAAAAGTAAATTTCACCTGGGAAGTATGGGCACTCAGAAGAAAATGCCCAACGGATTATACACCTAGTCAATGTGACGAAACCATCTATAAATTTTTAGACACTCATTATACTAGTCCTGACAAAGAAAAAATGAAAGAACTTTTCAAAGCCTATTTTCAATACGAAGACGAAGCAAGAAAAATGGAATTTCCATCAAATATCAGTTTCCAAGAAAGATACGATATTTTAAAACAAAGACGTAGAAGTATTGTAGGAGATGAAAAAGCAGAATTGTTCTTTGGAATGGAAGAATCACAAGTAGCATTTATCCCTGCGGCAAAAAATTTCATCGAATCTTCTAAGAACATGGATCCAAATGAGAGAGTGAAAAAATACGAAGAACTTCGTAAAAAAACATTCGGCTCTTATTTAGATTCAGTAAGTAGCAGAGAAGATTCATTCGACCACTACCAAACAGAGATTAGCCTCCGAGAAAAAGAACTCACAGGACTTAGTGCTGAAGAAAAAGAAAAGAAACTTAGCTCGCTCCAGACTAAATATTTCGGAAAAGAAGGTGCAGAGAGAATCGCAGCAGCTAATAGAGAATTAGCCGCTCAAAATAAAAAAATCTCTGACTACGAAAAAGCAGAACAAGAATTTCTTTCTTCCAATAATGGGATTTCTGAAAAAGACAAAGCCCAAAAACTAAAAGAGCTTCGACTTAAAATGCTTGGTGAAGAAGATGCAGAATCTTACGCCCGCCAAAAACAATACGAAGAGGAAATTAGTAAGATTAAATAATATTAGTCTCAATAGAGGGCGATTTTTTTCGCCTTCTATTTTATTACTTTTTTCTTCCTACAAAACGAATTACTGAGCCTGTCCCGTTATGAAATAGACCTTCGTTTAGCTCAATTTCCTGTTCTGTTAATTCTATAACTTCATAGTTAACAAAGTCTGATTTTATTTCATCCATTGAAAATAAAGACGCAATATCTCTTGGTCCACCAACTTTTTCATTCTTGGAAATATAATCTATATGCTTCTTACTGAATGCTTCAAAGATGACGATTCCATTCTTATGCAAATATTTATCAAGTGTTTTGTGGTAGAATGATTTTATCTCCGCTGGAAAGTGAGCATAAATAAATGCAATTGCATCAAATTGTTCGAGGTTATAATCCAACGTTTGTAATTCACCAACTTTATAGTCAATAGAGACTTGATTTTTTTCTGCAAGCAGAAGCGCTTTCCTTTTTCCTTCCACGCTTATATCAAATGCAGACACAGTCCATCCGAGTTTCGCTGCATAAACTGCATTACGTCCTTCGCCCTCTGCTGCAAAAAGTATTTTACCAACGTCTAACTTTTCTAACTGTTCTTTTAAATAATTGTTAGGCTCTTCGCCATAAGCAAATTCTTCTTTGCTAAATCTTTCATTCCATCTGTCTGTCCATGATTCATTCATATTGATGACCTTTTAATTGTCTTCTACTAAAGCGGATAATAGCAAATAGGATTCAATCGTTGGTATTACAGAAGAAACCTCTTCCCCTCTGAACCAATAAATTGGCGCAGTCAACCATCCGGTAAGTCGAGTTAAATACAAAGAATATGCTATTTCTTGTTTGCCGGTATTATTTTGTAATACAAATTGATAATCAGTGATATAAGTATTGTAAAGCGGGATAAAACCGAGAGAAATAAAGAAAAATAGATTTGCAATAGCTGGTTCAGATTTTTTATATTTCCTATCTTTTAGAATTATAATAGAGTCGTAGTTTTTGGCTATTTTTAAATTTTCTTCGGTAGAATTTAGAATAGTAACAGTATGACCTCTTCTTTTTAGCATATCGCTTAAAAGATCAAGTTTACCGTTTGTTAAAAATAGTATATTTTTTTTTGTAGTAGGAATTTTTTTAACTTCTAATGATAAATCCTTTCCTGCATTCGAAATTTTATACCCATAAAATGAAGTTGTACAATTTACAAAAAAGCTAAGAAAAATAAAAAATAGAAGATATGTATTCATTACAATGCACCTTCAAATTTTTTTAAAACTTTTTCGTGATAGAAAATTTCTGGGACTAAATCGATTTCAAAGTCTCCCCTCGAAGAAAATCTAACAGGCTGAGTTCCCTGGGGATAATAACAATTGATATATTCTTCTCCTGTTTCATTTGGAGCGAGCCACTTAGAACCAGTATTTGGACTGCGATTTCCATACCCCGAATCACTTCCATGACAGGAAGTGGCTAACTTACTGTTATCCTTTACAGATTTAGATATTGGTCTGGTTTCTTTGGATTCATTTAACTTTGAGATTAGAACTAAGGATAATCCTTCCATGCTGTATAAATGCTCTGCGTCTACTAGGTTCGGATCTTTTCTATAAATATCACCAATCCCATTTTTATTTGAATCGTTCACCATAAAATCTAAGTTCTTTTCGGTAAACTTAGCCCCGCCCATAAGCTTTAGCATTCTATATTTTGGGGACTTATTTTGAAACGTGAATTTAATTTTTACTGATCGAATACCATGTTCGTTTTCCTCTGACTCATTCATTTCTTTAATTACGATTTTCCATTCATTATTTTCGAAAATTGGATTGATAGGTTTGTAATATCTGCCGCTCCAGTTCCAAGTCGAATTACAGGATATGAAAAAGAATAAGGCTAAAATATTGATAGGACATGTTCTAAGATTATTTTGGAAGGAAAAACTCATTTAAAACCTCAAGTAAATTCTCTACTAAATTTGAGAAAAATATTCTGTCAAATACAAATTCAGGATTCATTGAGTAAGAATTTTGATAAAACTAAAAATTCTATTTGTCGGGGATAACTCGTCTTATTCCACTTTTTGGACTTTTGGTATCATTTTTATATCGAGGTATTATATGAACTTCTAGAATTTGAGTGATTTGCCCTGCTGCTTCTCCATCATTGATTCCAATATTGTAACCATCTGGTTTAAATTCTCTTTCTAAAAAAAATTTTGCTTTTTCTACCATTTCCCATAAAGATTGTTTTTCTTCTGGAAGTGCTAGAAAATAACTAGCAAAATGTCGTTTGGGAATAATTAGGATATGCCCACGATTCACAGGGAATTTGTCATAGATCGCATAACTAAGATTATCCTCGAATAGTTTTTCTCGATCAGAGTATGGAGATTTTGCTTTGAGTAACCCAGAGATAGATTTTTCTGTTCTAAGCCTTTCTAATTTTTCTATATCAGCCATGAAGGATTCGTCGGAAAAAAATTCGGAAATGGTTAAACCGAATGCGCTTGCAATGTATTGAATTGTATCAACTCTTGAATTCGAAGGGCGATTACTCTCCATTAGCTGCAAATGCTTTGGATCAATTCCAGAAAGCTCTGCGAGTTTTTCTTGCGTTAGCCCCCGTTTTTTGCGGAGATCTTTAATTCTCTGCCCTACTTTTTTTGAGATTGTGCTATCTATTTTCACCGTAGATTTAAGGTATCATACTTGACAACTTATGGGAACTGCCTGTATACGTAGTGTATGCCGTAAATATACGGTATTTTGACTAAATAAATAGAGAGGTGTATTCAAATGCAGGAAAACAACCTACTTTCTTTTCCAAAGAAGACGAATTCTGTAAAAATCCGGATTAAAAAGCAGAAATTGAGTTCTTTCAGTTTAAATTTCAAGAACATGAACACTGCTTTTGTAGAAAATTCAGCTGAGGATTTCGTAAATTCCATCCTTTCTGGGAAATTGTACCAAGAATTAAGTCCCAAAAAAAAGAAAGAGAAAGGCAACCTCACTCATATTTAGTATTTACTTTTCTATCCCTGTTTCTTTAAACCCTTATATTTATTGATTAAAATGAGTTTTATCGGGATTTATCCTAAAAAGGAATAAAGAATTTTAAATTTTTTAAAAAAATTTAGGACAAAAAATACAAAAGGTTGTTGACTGAGAGGGTGGTATAAAATAAGTTGTTTTTATACGCGGTAGGCAAGAGAGCGCTGAAGCGGTAACGAAGTTCATTTAAAAACATATAT